>JBDTNS010000050.1:0-10217 GCA_039933675.1 Chloroflexota bacterium | reverse complement strand
GAGCCGCCGATCGCGTCGGCCTGTTCGAGGCGCAGCTCATCCACGCCGATTCCCTTCTCGGCGACGGCGCTCGTGAGATAGAACTGCATGTAGGGCGTGATCGTCGTGCCGACGACCGCGACGAGCAGGAGCAGCTGGGCCGGCGCCAGGTTGAACGAGGGCGTGACAAGCGCCTTCCCGACCGCACCCCAGTCCGGGTTGGCGAGGATCGCCGACACGATGTAGGCGAGGAAGACGACGATGACCGACAGGAAGACTCGCTCGACCGTCCGATAGCTCGCCTTGATGACGAGTGCCCAGATCGAAATCGCCACGATCGGAACGACGATGTAGCGCGAGATTCCGAAGATCTCGAGCGCTGCCGCGGCGCCGGAGAACTCGGCGACGGTGTTGGCCACGTTCGCAACCAGCAGGATCGCCATCGCGAAGGCGGTCGGCCGGACGCCGAACCGGTCGCGGATCAGGTCGGACAAACCCTGGCCGGTGACGACGCCGAGCCGGGCCGCCATCTCCTGGACGATGGCGAGGATCGCGATCGTGATCGGGAAGACCCACAGCAGCGAGAGCCCCGAGTTGGCGCCCATGACGCTGTAGGTCGTGATGCCGCCGGCGTCGTTGCCGGCGATCCCCGCGATGAGCCCCGGGCCCATGACCGCGAGGAACGCGACGAGCCCGCGTCGGCCGCGGAACCGGCCGCGCAGGCGCAGGACGTCGCGCGCGACCAGCCGCATGCGGAGCCGGGCCAGTCGGAGCCGCACCCGTCAGGCCTGGTTGCGGGTGACGGCGTGCGCGCCGCGGCGACGCCAGCTGGCCGGCAGGATGGTGTCGATGGCGTCGTCGACGGTGACGATCCCGACGAGCCTGCGGTCAGCGTCCACGACCGGCACGGCGAGCAGGTTGTAGCGGGCGACGATCCCCGCCACGTCATCGCGATCGGCGGTCACCTCGACCGCCACGGGGTCCTCGATCATCACCTCGCCGATCGGCGTCGTCGGCTGGGCGACGATCAGGTCCCGCAGCGACAGGACACCGACGAGCCGGCTGTCGGCATCGACGACGTAGACGTAATAGATCGTCTCCGCGTCGGGCTCGAGCTCGCGCAGCCGGTCGATCGTCGCGCCCGCTGTCAGGTCGGCCGGGACCGCGACGAACTCGGTCGTCATCATCCCGCCGGCGGTGTCCTCCGGGTAGGCCAGCAGCCCACCGAGCTCTTCGGCCTCGTCGCGTTCCATCAGCGCCATCAGTTCCGCGCGCGTCTCGTCCGACAGGTCCGCGACGAGGTCGGCGGCATCGTCGGGCGACATTTCCTCGAGGATGTCGGCGGCGCGTTCGGGGGAAAGGCCCTCGAGGATCTCGACCTGCGTCTCGGGCTCCATCTCCTCCATCGCGTCGGCGACGGCCTCGTCGTCAAGCGCGGCCAGGACCCCGGCTCGGTCGCGCGGCGCCAGCTGGTCGATGATCGTGGCGAGGTCGGCCGGGTGGAGCTCGGTCAGACCCGCGTGGGGGACGCGCAGCCGGATCGACGCGATGCTCGTCTCGACCGGGTCCACGTCCTCCCAGTCGATGTAGCGCTCGGGCGTCGGGAGCCGCAGGTTCCGGGCGAGGACCAGGTAGGCGCCCTCGATCCCGAGCCGGCGCAGCAGCCCCGACGCGCCGACATCGACCGCGACGAGCCGCAGCTCGCCCTCGATCTCGTCGAGCCGCAGGTCGTTGACGCGGACGACCTTCCGGCCATCGATGTCGACGATCTGCTTGTCGAGGAGGTCGATGCGCAACCCGATCTCGTTCGGGCGCTGCGCGAACGGCGTGATATCGATCGTCGCGCCGGACAACGTGGCGCCGGCTTCGTCGCACTTCGCGACGTGCGACCAGGGGAGGAAGATCCGCCGACGATCCGTGACGACGACCAGGCCCGTGACCGGGGGGTAGCGGTCGCCGACGGCAACGATGAGGTCATCGACCTTGCCGAGCGGTTCGCCGTTGGCGTCCAGCACCGGCCGGCCAATGGCCTGACTCAGATAGAGCATGCGTTGCCACCTCACGAGCGGGACGTCCCGCCGCGGGTGCGCGACCTGGGTCGCGATCAGCCGTCAGTGGGCGAGACGGACCGGGTTGCTGGTGTTGGCGACGCGGGCGCCGCCGATGGGACTGGGACCGTTGTCCACTGGACCGTGCAGACCTCGTCGGTGCGCGAATTCACGGTCGTGCCACGAGGGGCAGCGACGCCGCCGGAGTGTAGTCCGAGCGTGCACGAGAGGTCAACGCGGCGCCGATGGTCTGTCGCCGATGGTCCTGCCGACCCAGGTACCGATGGGTAGCCCCTCCGCGGGCTGCCCGCTGCGACGATCGAAACGTGCGCGCAACCCCACACCAGGTTTTGGCCTGCCCGACCGGAGCGGATCGTCGACGGACGCCCGGGTGAAGCGTGGGACGACGTATGTCGAGCGTGGCCGATCGATCCTCCAGCGGATGATCGGGGCCGAGCGCGCCGGGCGAACCGAGCTGCATGGACCTGGCACCGCAGCGGATCCGCCGCCTGCGCGCCACACCGAACACGCGTTCAACCCCGATCGGGGCCTCGAGGCCGAGCTCGCCGAACGGCTCGATACCGTGCTCGGGATCGCCGGCCGCCTCGCCGCCTCGCACGACCGGGCGGACATCTTCCGCATGATCGTTGACGAGGCGCGGCGCGTCCTGCGGGCTGACGCGACGACGATCCGGATCCTGCGCGACGACCGACTCGAACCCGCGGCGTGGGCCGGCCTCCCTGACGAGGTCGCCCGCAATCTGCCGGTCATGCGACGAGACGAGGGCTGGGTCGGCGAGGTCCTGGGCACCGGACACGTCCTCGCCTTCCCGGACGTTCGCTCGGAGCAGCAGTACGGCATTGAGCGATATGACGGTGTGTTCGAGGTCGCCGGCCATCTTATGGCCCCGTTGATCCACCGCGATCGGGTGATCGGAGCGCTCTCGGCTGTCACCCACCAGCCGCGATCGTGGACGAGCGGCGATGTCGCCTTCATCGCGATGCTCGCGACACATGCCGCGATCGCCTTGTCAAACGCCGAGTTGTTCGAACAGACGACCGCGCGGGCGGCACAGCTCGAGGTGCTCCAGACCGCGTCGGCGCGGATGGGCCGCTCCAGGACTGCCGAGGAGGTCGGGCGGGTCGTCGTTGAGGAGATCGGCCAGATCGTCGACTATCACAACGCCCGCGTCTACGTCGTCGAGGCACCCGACCAGGTCGTCCCGATCGCGTTCGAGGGCCGGGTCGGTGCCTATGACCAGATCGATATGCGCGTCCTCATCTGCAAACTCGGCGAAGGGTTCACCGGCTGGGTCGCGCAGAACGGCGAGCCGATCCTCGTCAACGACGCCAACCGGGATCCGCGCGGCCAGACGATCGTCGGGACCGACGACGTCGACGAGTCGATGCTCGTTGTCCCGATGCGCCACGACGGCGCGACGATCGGCGTCATCACGCTCTCCAAGCTGGGTCTCGATGGGTTCGGCTCCGACGACCTCCGGCTCCTGACGATCCTCGCCGACCAGGCTGCCACGACGATCGGTTCGGCTCGTCTCCTGACGCGCACGCAGGATCTCGCCGGCGAGCTGCGCCGCCTCCTCGACATGAGCGCCGACCTGTCGCGCAGCCTCGATCCCCGCCAGGTCGCAGAGCTGATGGCGGGCCATCTCGCTCGCGCGATGGGTGCCGAGGATTGCGTCATCAGCTACTGGGATCGGGGCGCCGGCCGAGTCGAGTCGCTCGGCTCCTTCCCGGCGGAACGGCTCCACGAGATCGCCCCGTACTTCGATGTCGCGGGATACCCGGAGACGCTGCGCGTGCTCGAGCGCCAGGAGACGATCATCATCGACTCCGACGATCCGAAGGCGGACGCGGCCGAGGTCATGCTGATGGGCCAGGGCGGGACGCGGATCCTGGCCATGATGCCGCTCGTGGTCAAAGGGGTCTCGATCGGCCTGATCGAACTCTTCTCCAACGGCGCGGTCACCTTCGACGACGAGCGGCTGGGGCTCGCCCGCACGATGGCCAATGAAGCCGCGATGGCGCTCGAGAACGCGCGGCTCTACGAGGACGCCCGAAACCTCGCCGACCGCGATCCGCTGACCGGCTTCTACAACCACCGGTTCCTGCACGAGCGTCTTGGCGAGGAAGTCGTCCGCACCCAGCGGGCGCGCCGGTCCATGAGCGTGATGATGCTCGACCTCGACGACTTCAAGCTCGTCAACGACACATTCGGGCATCTCTTCGGCGATCGGGTCCTGACCTGGACGGCGGAGCTGATCCGCTCGACCCTGCGCGCCTCGGACATCCCGGCCCGCTATGGCGGCGACGAGTTCGCGATCATCCTCCCCGAGACCGATGCCAACGAGGCGCGGATCGCCGCCGAGCGCATCCTCGCGGCCTTCCGCGAGCGGGCATTCGTCGGGGCACAGCGCGGCCCGGTCCCGATCGGGGCATCGATTGGCGTGGCGACCTTCCCTGCCGACGGGCGGACCGCGACCGAGCTCATCGCCGCCGCCGACCTCGCGCTCTACCGGGTCAAGCGCACAGGCGGCCACGACGCGGCCGGGGCAGGAGACGCGGCCGCCTGAGCCGTTCGACCGCCGCCAGCCATTCGACGGCCGCCCGGCGGCGGGCCAGTACGAAGGTACCGGTCGGGGATCGCCGGACGTACCAGGTTCCGGGATGGACGGCGCCGCCCGCGACCGTCATCCTCTATTCCTGACGTGAGCGAACCCCACAGCCAGCCGGCCCGACCCCCGGAAACGCCTGAGCGTCGCACTCGACGAGCGTGGTGGATCTTCGCCGTCTCGTTCTTCGTCCTCGGTCTGATCACTGTCTTCCGGCTCGGGGCTCAGCCTCGTCCCATCGATGCGGCCGTGGTCGGGCTCGTTCTCGTCGTCGGGTTTGCCGCGGTCCGGCATCGCCAGGCCGTCGCCGATCTCGAGGTCGGCCGGCGCGAGGAGGCCGAGTCGTTCGCCCGGATCCTGTCGAGCCTGTCGAGGTCCGTGTCACCCGATGCGATCCTCGATGCCATCGTCGGCGAGCTCGCGAGCGCGACCGGCGCCGATCACATCGTCATCGCGCGCCGCCGGCCCGACGCCCGGGTCCTCGAGGCCACGCTCATCAGCGCCCGGCGCGGCGTCCCCGACTCGACGACGATCCTGCCGATCGGGGACCTGGAGGAGCCGGTCGCACCGGGCGCCGAACCGGCCGACCGCGAGCCCGTTGCGATCCCGGTGCGGGCCGAGACGCCCGCCTCGGTGGTCGCGGGCGGCCTCCGATCCCGGTTTGACGAGCTGACCGCGCGGATCGCGACGGCCGCGCCCATCGCGCGTCCCATCGGACCGGCGCCGGCGCTCGGCCGGATCCCGGGCGAGCAACGCTTCATCGCAGAGCGGATCGCGACCCGCGCCCGGCAGGTCTACGGCCTGACCAGCACCCTCGCAGCACCGCTCACCTCGGACGGCAGCGTCATCGGTGCGATCGTCCTCTCGCACCGGACGGCGAGCGCCTGGTCCCCCACGACGCGACGGCTCCTCAACGGCGCGGCGACCGAGGCCTCGTCCGCGCTCTCCCGCGCCTACTCGCACCGGGCGGCCGAGGCGCAGGCCTCGACCGATGCACTGACCGGCCTCCCGAACCGGCGCTACTTCGACGAGTTCTGCGGCCTGCTGGCACGCCGCCGCCGATCGGGCGATGCGGTCGGGGTCCTGATGATCGACATCGACAAATTCAAGGTGCTCAACGACACGCACGGCCACGCCACGGGCGACGAAGTCCTTCGGGCGGTCGGTGGCGCGATCGTGGCGGCCGTCCGCGAGGACGACGTCCCGGCGCGCTACGGCGGCGAGGAGTTCGTCGTCCTGCTCCGGAACCCGACGTCCGAGATGGCCCTCGAAGTCGGCGAGCGTGTCCGTGCGTCCGTCTCGGGGCTCGACCTGAGCCGGATGGGCGTCGGACGCGTCAGCGTCTCGGTCGGCGTCGCCGTGGCGCACGAGGCCGACGAACCGATCGACGAACTGATCGAGCAGGCCGACCGGGCGCTCTATCGTGCCAAGCGCGCCGGGCGCGACCGGGTGATCGCCGCCTGACGGGCTACCATCGGCGGGTGACCCAATCGCCCCTCGACGCGCCCTTCGACGAACCCCTCGACGAACCCGCCGGCCTGACCAACGGCGACCTCGCCCGGATCTTCCACGAGATCGGCGACATCCTCGAGGTCAAGGGCGAGATCCGGTTCAAGACCGTCGCCTATCACCGCGCCGCCGATGCGATCGGCAGCAGCCCGGTCGACATCGTGTCCGCCTACCAGGCCGGCTCGCCGCCCCAGATTCCCGGCGTCGGCAAGGCGATCAGCGACAAGATCGCCGAGCTCGCCGGCACCGGTCACATGGCCTTCTACGACCGGCTCCGGGCGGAGATCCCACCCAGCCTGGTGGCCCTCCTCCACATTCCCGGGCTCGGGCCGAAGACGGTCTACCAGCTGCACCAGGAGCTCGGCATCACCAGCGTCGAGGACCTGCGCAAGGCGGCCGAATCGGGTCGTATCAGCGGCCTGCGCGGGATGTCGGCCAAGACGGAAGCCCTCGTCCTCGAGGGGATCGCCCGGCTCGACGAGCGCTTCGACCGGATGCGGCTCGATCAGGCCGAGGAGCTGATCGGGTCGTTGACCGAGGCTCTGTCCGTCATCTCCGGTGTCCACGACCTCGAGCCCGCCGGCTCCTTCCGGCGGCGCAGGGAGTCGATCGGCGACCTCGACCTGCTCGCGGAAACCGCGGAGCCAGCCGCCCTGATCGAGGCGTTCATCTCGTTCGGGCTGGTCGACTCGGTCATCAACCGCGGCGGCTACAAGGCGGCCGTCCGCCTGCTCCGCGGGCCGCAGGTCGACCTGATGGTCACGCCGCCCGGCGAGGCCGGCACCTACCGGATCCACTTCACGGGCTCCAAGGAGCACAACGTCCGTCTCCGGGCGATGGCCCGCGACCAGGGTTGGAGCCTGTCCGAGAAGGGGTTCCTGCGGATCGGCGACGACGGTGAGCCGTTGACCGGGGACGCCGCGGAGTTGCGGACCTTTCCGACCGAGGCGGATGCGTACGCCTTTCTCGGCCTGCCCTACATCGAGCCCGAGCTGCGTGAAGACGCAGGCGAGATCGAAGCGGCGCTCGCCGGCCGGCTCCCGAAGCTCATCGAGCTCGCCGACCTGCGCGGCGACCTCCACTCGCATTCGGATTGGTCGGACGGCCACTTCCCGATCGAGGTGATGGCTGAAGCGGCCCGTCGGCGTGGCTACGCCTACCAGGTCCTGACCGACCACACCCAGTCGCTCACGATCGCCGGCGGCCTGACGCCCGAGCGGGTCGCGGAACAGGCCGAGATCATCGCTGCGCTCAACGTCCGCTATGCCGCCGAGGAAGCGGCCGGGACGGCGCCACCCGAGACGCCGCCCGAGGGCTTCCGCCTGCTCCACGGCTGTGAGCTCGAGATCCGGGCCGACGGTCGCCTCGATTTCGAGGACGAGCTGTTGGCCCAGTTCGACCTGGTCGTCGCCTCCGTCCACGTGTCGCGTCGCCAGCCGCGAGCCGAGCTGACACGCCGAACCCTCAACGGCATCCGGAGCCCGCACGTCGATGTCATTGCCCATCCATCGGGGCGAAAGATCGGCGAGCGCGACGATCTCGACCTCGACTGGGATGCGGTGTATGCGGAGGCCGCCCGGACGGGGACGGCGCTCGAGATGAACGGCTCTCCGCCCAGGCTGGACCTCGCCGTCGAGCGCGCACGCCGCGCCGTCTCGCTCGGCTGCCTGTTGACCATCGATTCGGACGCCCACTACATCCGCGAGCTCGACTTCGTGCGCTGGGGGATCAGCCAGGCCAGGCGCGCCTGGGTGACGCCGGCTGACGTTGTCAACACCCGTTCGCGCGCAGACCTCCTGGCGTGGTGCGCCGGCAAGCCCGGGCGCGTGTGAGCGACTCGCGTACCATCGGCGCGATGGAGGACAGCGCCGCCCGACGCGATCTCGCGCTCGTGGCGGTGACCGTCGTCGGCCTGTCGCGACTCCTCGAGCCGCCGGTCATCTGGGCCGTCGCCGCCGCGCTCCTCGGCGCGATGCTGTTCGGGACCCTGCAGGTCCTCCACGACGAAGCGGCCCCGGCGCAGGCCCGCTTCGGCGTCCCGATCGAGTCGCTCGTCCTCCCGTCAGTGGCGGCGGTTGCCTGTCTCGGGGCGATCCGGCTCGCGCCGTTCGGGCTCTGGCTCGCGCCCGCGCTCGTTGTGACCTGGCTGATCGTCGGACGAACGCTCGCGCTCGAGGCGCGGATCAACCGCGGTCCGGACAGGCTCACGACCGACGACCGCAGCGCGCTGCTGGTCACGATCCTGCTCGTCGGCTTCCTCGCCTTCACGGGGATCGCCGCGATGGTCCCGGGCGGTCTCGTCCAGACCGGGAGCGCCCTGCCGGGGGTGAATCTCCTCGTCCTCGCGGCGGGCGACGCGATCGTCGCGGGTCTGCTGGGGTACCGCTCGGCCTCGCTGCGGGTCACGACGGTGCGCGACGCGCTCTGGTCCGCGGCCACGTATGCGGCCGCCATCGCGATCGGCGCGGCCGCGCTCCGGGCGATGGAGATCCCGCGGTTCGTCGGGCCCGCCCTGCTCACGCTGGCGTTCTACCTGTGGGATGCCTTCATCAGCACCGCCCCGTCGCGGCGCCGCAACCGCCGCTGGATCGGCCAGATCGCGCTCCTCGCCGGATTGGGATTGATCGTCACGGTCTGGAACCTGCTCGTTCGCACCTGATCGCCCGGCCCTCGTTTGACGTGCCGCGTGGACGGTGCTAGAAAGCATGTCCGCCCGTGGACCCGTGTGACCGCGCGCCCTGACCCTCGACCCGACCGCTGAACCTCGCCGCGCCCCGAAAGGACGACCGCCTCGTGACCTTCCCCGACGTCGATACCACCGCCCAGAGCCCCGTCAACCTGAACCGTCAGCGACGGCAGCTCGCGGACCAGGCGATCGCCCAGGCGACGGCCGCCCAGTGGGCTGACGCGGCATCGACAAACCGCCGGCTGCTCGAGCTCGGGCCCGACGCTGAAGCCGAGAATCGTCTCGCCAAGTCACTCTGGGAACAGGGCGAGCTCGGGGCCGCACGCGAGCACTACCAGACGGCCCTCGCGCTCGACCCGACCAACCGGATCGCCGAGCGCAACATCGACCGGCTCAAGATGCTCCTCGTCGCCGCGGGGGAGAAGACCGTCCCGGCGCAGGAGGGAAGCAAGGCCCCGGTCAGCATCTTCGTCGAGGAGACCGGCAAGACAGGCTTCGCATTCCTGACCGACCTCGCCACCCCGCGCGAGCTCGCGCAGGTCAACCCGGGCGACGCGGTCGAACTGACCCCCGAGGGCAACCGGCTCATCGCGCACAGCAACGGCGTCCGTATCGGCGTCGTCGAGCCGCGCGTCGCCGCCCGCCTGCTCAAGCTGATGGCCGACGGCAACAAGTACGCCGCGGGGATCACCTCGCTCGGCGACAAGGACGTCCGGATCATCCTCCGCGAGATCTTCCAGGACCCGGCCAACTACGGGAAGGTCAGCTTCCCGACCGCGGCCAAGTCGACCGACCTGCGCCCGTACACGAAGGGCACGCTCGTCCGCGAGGAGATGGAGCTCGAGGACGACCTCGAGGACGACGACGAGGACGACGAGATCGAGGACCTCGATCGCGTCCTGCCGCCCGAGTCGACGACCGACGAGGCGTTCGAAGACGAGCCCGACGAGCTCGACGAGGCATAAGCCGCCGCGGAAGCGTCAGTCGCGTTCGCCTGCGGCCCGGACCCGCCCGGTGCCGGCGGGCGGGGTAGGTGGCCTGAAGCAGGTTGACGGGCAGGGGCCACGCGTTCCGCCCGTCGGCTAGCATCTGCAGCAATGACCGGACGCGGACCCCTCGATGCCCAGCCGGGCTATTCACTGCCGGTCTTCGATCGGATCGCGCCCGCGCCGCCGCCCGCCATCGTCGCCGCGCGGATCGAGCTTCACACCGGTGACGGCGATGTCGTCGCCGATCTCTTCGGGCGTGGCGGCTGGGTGGCCCGCGCGGCCGTCGACCGCCAGCGTCGCGCCGTCTCGCTCGAGACGAGTCCGCTCACCCGGATGCTCGCCGAGGTCGTGCTGCGTCCTCCCGACGTCCGGCATCT
>JBDTNS010000049.1:0-10361 GCA_039933675.1 Chloroflexota bacterium | reverse complement strand
CGCGCTCCTCGACGATCTTCTCGAGGCCGTCGAACGCGCCGCCGCAGATGAACAGAACGTTCGTCGTGTCGATCTGGATGAAGTCCTGGTGGGGGTGCTTGCGCCCGCCCTGCGGGGGCACATTGGCGACCGTCCCCTCGAGGATCTTGAGCAGCCCTTGCTGTACGCCCTCGCCGCTGACGTCGCGCGTGATCGACGGGTTGTCCGACTTGCGCGCGATCTTGTCGATCTCGTCGATGTAGATGATCCCGCGCTGCGCCCGCGCGACGTCGAAGTCGGCCGCCTGGATGAGCCGCAGCAGGATGTTCTCGACGTCCTCGCCGACGTAGCCGGCCTCGGTCAGCGACGTCGCGTCGGCGATGCAGAACGGCACGTCCAGCACCCGGGCAAGCGTCTGCGCCAGCAACGTCTTGCCGGAACCGGTCGGACCGACGAGCAGCACGTTCGACTTCTGGAGCTCGACCTCATCGACCTGGTGGCCGGCGTTGACCCGCTTGTAGTGGTTGTAGACCGCCACCGAGAGAACCTTCTTGGCCCGCTCCTGGCTGATGACGTACTGGTCGAGCGCGTCCTTGATCTGGCGCGGGTTCGGGAGCTTGGAGCTCGAAGCCTTCGCACGCGGGGTCTCGAGGAGCTCCTCCTCGATGATCTCCTGGCACAGGTTGATGCACTCGTCGCAGATGTAGACGCCCTGACCTGCGATCAGCTTTCTGACCTGTTCCTGGCTCTTCCCGCAGAAAGAACACCGATACGGGACCTTCGGCCCCTTGGTGCTGCTGCTCGACGTCGTCACTGTGCCCGTCCCCGTCCCGCTAGTCCTTGCTCTTCTTCGGCTCGGGTGCGCCGCTGGCCCCGGCCGCCTCGGCGGCTTCCGCATCGACGGCCGCCTTGGATCCCTCGCCACCGGCTAGGCCGGCGTCGTGCGCCTGCGCGATGAGTGACTGGCTCTCGACCGCGTAGACCGAGTCGATGATGCCATAGTCCTTGGCCTGCTCGGGAGCCATGAAATAGTCCCGATCCGTATCGCGCACGATCTTGTCGAGCGGCTGGCCAGTGTGGCGGGCCAGGATCTCGTGATTGCGCTGGACCAGGTACTCCCACTCCTTCATCTGGATGAGCGCGTCGGGAGCGTTCCCGCGGAAGCCGCCGGAGCCCTGGTGGATCATGACCCGGCTGTTCGGGAGGGCGTAGCGCTTCCCCGCCGCACCGGCCGCGAGGAGGACCGCAGCCATCGATGCCGCCATGCCGATGCAGATCGTGCTGACCGGCGCGCGGAGGTACTGCATCGTGTCGTAAATGGCGAGGCCGGACGTGACCTGACCGCCGGGCGAGTTGATGTAGAGGCTGATGTCCTTCTCCGGGTCCTCGGATTCGAGGAAGAGGAGCTGGGCGATTACGAGGTTCGCGAGGTGATCCTCGATCGCGTCGCCCAGAAAGATGATCCGCTCGCGCAGCAGGCGGGAGTAGATGTCGTAGGCGCGCTCCCCCCGGCTGGAGGACTCGATAACCATGGGGACGAGCATGCGCAGACTCCCTGGTTCAGGCGGCAAGGTGTCGCGGATCAGCCGGCGTGGGCCGGTACATCTTCCTCGATCGCGGCGGCGTGTGTCGCGTCGGGGGCGTCGGACGCAGCCGGAGTGGCCCCCGCGCCCGGCGCGTCAGTGCTGTCGGGCGGCGGCGGGTCCTCGAGCGCGTCCTCGAGATGCGGCAGCGGCACGTGCTCCGGGTGGGCGGCGAGCCACGCGTCGATCAGGCCCTCGACGACCCGGCTCCGGCGAAGCGTGCTGCGGATGTACGCGCGACCCCGCTCGGAGTCGAAGTACGCGAGGAGCCGAGCGTCGCCGGCATATCGTTCGCGACCGGTCTGCACCTCCGCGTCGACGTCCACGTCGGGGACGGTGACGTCCTCGGCGTCGGCGACCTTCGAGAGGACGAGGAGCGTTCGCACCCGCTTCTCGGCACCGGGTCGGAATTCGGCGTGCAGGTCGGCGTCGGTCTTGTCGAGGGCCTTGAGGTAGGCCTCCTCGGTGATCCCCTGGCGCGCAATCGTGCCCCGGAATTCGTCGTGCATCACCTCGACCTCCTGGTCGACGAGCACCTCCGGGAGTTCGAGCGTCGAGTTGGCGACCGCGTAGTCGATGATCTGATCGGCGAAACCGTGGCGAGCCCGGTCGAGCGCGTTGCGCTCGAGACGGGTCCGGATATCGGCGCGGAGCTCCTCGAGATCGGCGAAGTTGCCGAGCGTCCCGATGAAGTCCGCGTCGAGCTCGGGCCGGACCTTTTCGCGCAGCTCCCGGATCTCGACGGCAAAATGAGCCTGCTGCCCGGCCATCTCGGCCTCGGGGTAGTCCTCCGGGAAGGTGATGTCGAAGTCAGTCGAGCCGCTGACCTCGAGACCCTGCAGGTTCGCCTCGAACCCTGGGATCAGCCGTTCCTGGCCGAGGATGAGCGGCATCCGCTCCGAGGTCCCGCCTTCGAACGGGTCGCCGTCCCGTGTCCCGACGAACGAGATGACGGCGTAGTCGCCGTCCCGCGCGCCGCGTCCCTCGACGGCCGTCAGCGTCGCGTTCTGGTCGCGGAGTTCGTCGACGACCTTGTCGACGCGGGCGTCGTCGATCGTCTCGACGTCGGGCCGGAAGTTGAAGTTCTTGTAGTCGCCGAGCTCGACCTCGGGGCGCACCGGGACGGTCGCCTTGAAGGTGAGCGGGCTCCCCTCCTCCGCCTGCACGACCTCGACGTCGCCGTTGGCGAGCGGGACGATCTCCTCCTGGACGAGCGCCTCGCGATACGCGTCGGCGACAAGGTGCTCGACAGCCTCCTCCACGACGACGCCGGGGCCGAGATGCCGCTCGAGGACCGTTCGCGGGGCCTTGCCCGGTCGGAACCCAGGGACCTTTGTCGTGCGTGACAGACGGCGCACGGCGTCGTCCACGGCGCGGCTGAGCCGCTCTGCGGGGAGCTCGATCTCGAGCAGGACGGTTGAGTTGGGACCTGGGGTCCTGGTGATCTGCATCGCCCGAGCAGTATACGGGGGAGGCGGGACGGGACGGTCAGCGCCCCAATGGACAGCCTTCGCGGGCGACCCGATACAGGTACATCGGCTCGGTCGGTCCCGCGAACAACAGCAGCCGGTAGCCATCGGCCTGAGTGAGGATGAGCGTGAAGCCCGGGAAATCGAGCGGCGTCGACGAGGCCACGGCGCACTGGTGGAATGAGGGGAACTTGACCGCGTACTCGGTCATTGACGGGGCGCCAGGCGCCGCCAGACGCGCCAGCCCGGTGGCGTGGAACCCGACCCACTCGAGCCCGGCATCGACGGTCTCCGCCGCGAACCCGAGCCGAACCGCCGCATCGCCCATCCGCCAGCGAGCCGAATCGAACGCGGCGGCGTTGAGGAACAGGACCATGCTCGTCGTCGCGATCAACGCGACCAGGGCGCCGGACAGGATCAAGACCCCGGTCTCGCGCCCGGCGGGCACGACGGCCGGTCGGGGATCCGGTCGCACGAGCAACAGGACGGCCAGCGGCAGTACAAGCGGCCACGTGTAGCGATCGAAGAGGATGACGGTGACCCCGAGGAGGATCGTCCCGGCCGCGAAGACAACCGCGAAGACCGCGAGCATCCCGGTCGGCGAACCCAGGCAGGTGGGGCGTGCCCCGACATCGAGCGCATCGAGCAGCCGGCGACGCTCGGCGACCAGGAAGGCGCCAAGGAACGCCAGGGCGACGAACGCCGCGGCCATGGCCACCCCGTTCAGCACGTCCCACGCCAGCGTCGGGTACAGGAGCGGCCGGTCGCCGGCGAATACCAATGGACCCAGGGAGCCGAATTGCGTGAACACATTCCCGACGAACATGGGCGGCAGATCCCGCGGTCCTGCACCGATCAATGCGAGAAGCCGGTCGAGGTTGACGATCGCCGCAACGCCCATGCCGGCTGTGGCTCCGAGCAGGGCGTCGCGTCGCCGCGGGGAGCGCCACCAATGCGGGATCCAGTTCCGCAGCGCGATGAGGAGCGCGGGTGACAGCGTGAAGGCGACAGGCCCGACCGCATCGAGGACCCGGCGAACCGTCTCGGGCGTCGGCGCCTGCAGTCCGACGCCCTCCTGGCCGGGCAGCGAGGCCGAATAGCGGTAGATCGCGAGGCAGACGGTCACGACCGCGACCGCCGCGACGGCGTACGGGAACGTCCGCCCGCGCCGTTCCGAGGCGGCGGCCGTCACGAGCACGGCGATCGGCGCGGCCAGCGCGTAGTCGCGAATGCTGAACGCGTAGCAACCAACCGTCAGCGAGGCCACCAACCACGCCCAGCGGTGCTCCGCGGGCGATCGCTGCAGCGCGGCGGCGCCGATGGCGAGGCAGGCCATTTCCAGGGCGATGGCCGGGACCTCCGTCATGTAGGCGGTCGTGTAGAGCATGAACCCGGGGAGCAGCTCCATGAGCAGGACCGCGAAGCCCGCGAGACCCGGCGACAGGACCCGCCGCGCCAGCGAGTAGCTCGCCACGATGGCGATCACGCCAAAGACCGCCGTGGTTGCCGCGAAGGCCAGCGGGCCACCGCCGGCCAACCAGAGCAACGGCTGGGTCGCCACGAGCAGGCCGACCAGGGTCATCACCGCCCAGCCGGTCAGCTGGAAGTGGCCCGTCTGGTACAGGGCGATCGCCGCGCGCCGATACGCGAAGTCGTCGTTATGCGCGGCCAGGATCGAGCCCGAGATGACGCCGACAACGGCCGGCGCCGCCACTGCCAGGACGATCAGACCGGCAACGATCCAGAGGTGGCGCCCGCCCGGTGGTCGCCCTGCGATCGTTCGTAGGCGAGAGAGGGGTCGAACCTCCACGCCGCTCACGCGGCACCGGCTCCTAAGGCCGGCGCGTCTGCCATTCCGCCACTCGCCCGCCGCCCAGTCTAGCGCCGGGCCTCACCTGCGCCGCGGAGGTCCTCGGTCGGCGGGGGGGTCACGTCGCCGGCGCCCGGGTCTTCGTCCCCGCGGTGCGTCCGCTCGCGGACCTGGGCAAGTCGTGCCTGGAACCCCGCGTCATCGCTCCGAAGGAACCACTTGGCGGCGGCCTTGGCGCCGGTCACCAGGAGTGGCCGCGCAATCGCGGTCGCGATCTCCGCGCGGGGTGCGGCGCGGTCTTCGCTCGCCTTTTTGGCATACGCAGCGAAGTCGCGCTCGAGCGTGCCGCGCACCTTCTCGCCATCGTCGCCGAGCTTGCGGAGGGTCTTCTCGACCTCCTTTGGGAGGAGGGCCTTGGGGAGTGGCGACGTCTCGCCGGCGGCGGCGCGCCTGCCGGCGCGGAAGAGCCGCTTCGGTCCACCGACGACGAGGAAGGCGGCACTCCCCGCGATCGCGGCGGCCTTGGCCGGGCTGCGCTTGATCTTGGCCGGGATGTCCACCGCGGCGCGAGCCGAGGCCTCCAGGGTCTCGAGCTCCTCGCCCAGCGCGGCGCGAGCCGCTAGGACCCGATCCCGGGCGGCATCCGTTTCTGTAGCCACTCGAGGGTCTCCTTGGTGGTGTCGATGGTCTGGCTCGGATAGAAGCGTTCCTTGAGGCGCTCGACCTCGATCCCGGTCCGTGCGACGTCGATCCCGAGGATCGCGATCCAGACGAGATAGCCGAGCGTGATCGCGATCCCTGCCGCGACCTGGACGCCGAACGTGATGGCCGTGAAGGCGCCGATGAGCATGCCGGCGACGACGAGCGCGACAATCACCGCGGCACGAGCCGCCGCGGACGAGACGGTGACCACCGCGATGACGATCCCCGCCAGTAGACCGACGACGGCGCCGACGATCACGCCGACGACGAGCGGCCGGTACGACGGATCGACCGCGGCGACGGCCGAATCGCCGATCCCGGCGTAGAGCCGGTTCGGGAGGTTCATCGCGAGGAGGACGGCGACGAGCACCACGACGACGAGCGCGGCCAGGAGCGCTCCCCCGATCCGCCGAATCGGGATGCCGATGGCGAGCAGGACCGCGACGACGGCGAGCGCCAGGAAGAGGAGGACGCCGTGGAGGACGCCCCACCCGATCGAGCCCAACAGCCACTCACCGGTGAACAGGGCCGTGCCGAGGATGGCGATGACGAACGCGAAGATGACCAGCGCGACCGCGAGTGCGCCGAATGCGGCGATTCGACCGACCTCGTACGCGATCGAGGAAGCCTCCGCCTTGGCAAGATCGAGATGGGCGCGGGCGAGCGCAATCGCGGCGTCGCGCGTCGCCCCGACCTGGGCGAAAAGCCCCGGGGGCGGGGTTCGGTGGCCACGCGCGCCAGGCGGCGACGGAGGCGTTGGGTTGGGCTTCGGGTCGTCCAGTGTCGTGCTCCGGTTCCAAATCGGGCGCTTGGGGTTGAGCCCGATCATAGCAGCGCACCCGTTGCGCTCCACCATCACAGCCGAGGGGGCGCTACATTGCGAATTGATGGCTGCCCACGAACGTCGCCTCGTGACCGCGGAACTGCTGAGCATCGGCACCGAGCTCACGGTCGGTGAGACGCGCGACACCAACGCCGGCGAGCTGGCCCGCTCGCTCAGCGGGATGGGCGTCCGCGTCCTTCGCATGACGGCGCTCCCCGACGACCTCGCCGCGGTCACCGAGGCGTTCACGACCGCCCTCGGCCGGGCCGATCTGGTCGTCTCGACCGGCGGGCTCGGACCGACGCCTGACGACCTCACCCGCGAGTCGATCGCGGCAGCCTGTGGCGAGACGCCGATCGTGGATACGCAACTCGAGACATGGCTGCGCGAGATGTGGACCCGGCGCGCGATGCCATTCCCCGCATCGAACCTCAAGCAGGCATGGCTCATCGCCTCCGCCGTCTCACTGGCGAACCCGAATGGCACGGCGCCCGGCTGGTTCGTCAGCCGTCCGGACGGACGCGTCGTCGTCGCACTCCCCGGTCCGCCGCGCGAGATGCGGCCGATGTGGTCCGACAAGGTGCTTCCGCGTCTCGAGACGCTTGGTCTTGGCGGGCCCGTCGCCTCGCGCACCTATCGGCTGACCGGGATCGGCGAGTCGCAGATAGCCGAGCTCCTCGGCGAGGACCTCTTGCGCGCGGGCAACCCGGTCGTCGCGACCTACGCTCGTGTCGAGGCGGTCGATGTGCGCATCTCGGCCGTCGACGGGGATGGACGCTCGGCAGACGAGCTCGTCGAATCGACCGCGGCGTCCGTGCTCAACCAGCTCGGCGGCTACGTCTGGGCGACCGGAGCGACGACCTGGAGCGAGGCGCTTGGTGCACGGCTCGGTGAGCTGGACTGGACGCTCGCGGCGGTCGAGATCGGAACGGGCGGGAGCCTCAATGCCCTGCTCGGTGATCCGCCGTGGCTTCGCTTCGACGAGTCCATCTCTATCGAAGCGCCCGCGGCATCAGCGCACGCGGCGGGCGCACCAGGGCCCAGTGACGAAGACGACGCCGACGGGCTCTTCCGATTCGCCCGGCGCGCCCGCGAGCTCGGCGGCGCCGAGGTCGGTCTCGCGGTACATGCCCGGCCGCGCGCCGGCGACACGGCCGTCTCGATCGCGATCGTGACGCCGGCCGGCGACCGTCACGTGACAAGAGCGGTCTTCCTGACCGGGCCGATGGGGCGATCACGCGTCGCGCTGACGGCTGCCGCGGCCCTCCTCGAAGCGCTGCGCCAGACCAGCCCGGGCGGCTGACCCGACCGCAGCGGAATGCACGGCCACCGCGGCGGAGCGCGGCCCTGCCCGGGTCGGTGTCTGGCGGCCGCCACCAGGCGTCCGCGTCCCGGCGGCGACCTGCTCGAGCGCGGCTGCATCGAGCCCGCTGAAGAACGGGATCCGGGCGAGCGACTCCCCGAGCGGTCGGAGGACCAGCATCACGGCCATCGTATCGCCCTTGGGCCCGAGGGAACAGGTGTCGGCAGGGCGACACTGGCGGGGTCATTGCTGCTTCGCTCGGTACTGCCGCGCGACCGCTACGATGCGCGCATGACCGCCGTGCCTGGCCACCTGCGATTGACGGTTCTCGGCTGCGGGACCGCCGTTCCCCACCCCGCGACGCCCTCCGCTGGCTTCCTCGTCGAATGGGACGATACGGCGGTTCTCCTCGACATCGGCCAGGGCGTCGTCCGCCGTCTCGAACGCGTCCTGGATCCGCGGCGACTGTCGGGCATCGTCGTCGGCCACATGCACGCCGACCACTACGTCGACCTCGCCGGCCTGCGCTATCTCTTCCCGTGGGGCGATGCCATCCCCGAGCCGCTGGCGGTCCACCTGCCACCCGGTGGCGTGGGCCGGCTCGGGCTGCTGGCCGAGGCGATTTCGGAACGACCTGGGTTCTTCGATGCCGCGTACGCGGTCGATGAATACGACCCGGCGGCACCACTTTCGATCGGGCCGCTGACCCTCCGTTTCGAGCGCGCCCAGCATTATGTCCCGGCATGGGGTGTCTCGGTCGAGGCACCTGACGGCGCCCGCCTCGTGTACACGGGCGACACTGGGCCGAGCGAGGCCATGACCGCCTTCGCCCGCGGCGCCGACCTCCTCCTCGTGGAGGCCGCATTGCGCGACGCCGGCGATGACGATCCGGCACGCGGCCACCTCACCGTCGAGGAGGCGATCGAGCTCGCGACGCGGGCCGAGGCGCGTTCGGCGCTCCTCGTCCACTACGCACCCGATCGCCGCGCCGAGCTCGGCGCGAAATGCGACGCCGCAGGTTCGTGGATCCGCCCCGCCATGGCCGGCCTCGCACGAACGATCGCGGTGCCCGCACCGGTGGCAGGCTAGGCGCGTCGCGTCAGGAGACGGTGAGCACCGGCTGTGCGGCGGCCTGGGCCGCCCGGACGCTCATCCGGGCCGCTACCGACTGGGCGATCGCCGTCATGGCGCGGGCGGCAGGACCGGGTTCGCGCTGCGCCACGGCAGGAACGCCGACATCGCCACCCTGGCGGACCGTGATATCGAGCGGGATTCCGCCGAGGTACGGCAGGTCGTGCGCAGCCGCGAAGCGCTCGCCGCCGCCCCGGCCGAAGATCTCGGTGACCTCGCTGCAGTGCGGGCAGACGAACGCGGTCATGTTCTCGACGAGGCCGATGACCGGCACGCTCATGCGCTGGAACATGGCGAGCGCCTTGCCGACGTCGGCGAGCGAAACCTCCTGCGGCGTCGTCACGAGCACCGCACCCGAGATCGGCACCGCCTGCGCGAGCGTCAGCTGCGCGTCTGAGGTCCCGGGCGGAAGGTCGATGACGAGGTAGTCGAGGTCACCCCAATCGACGTCGCGGAGGAACTGCTGGATCGCGCCACCGACGAGCGGTCCGCGCCACACGATTGGCTGGCCTTCGGGGACGAAGAACTGGATCGAGATCGCCTTGACGCCGTAGCGCTCGAGTGGCGTGATCTTGTTGTTGGCGCTGGCCTTCGGCTGCCCCTCGAGGCCCAGCATCATCGGGATGTTCGGCCCGGTGATGTCACCGTCGAGCAGACCAACAGAGGCCCCCGCCTGCGCGAGCGCGACCGCGAGATTGACGCTGACGGTGCTCTTCCCGACGCCGCCCTTGCCCGAGGCGACCGCGATGATGTTCTTGACGCCCGGCACGAGCTGCTCGGCCTGGCGCGGCTGGGCGCGGCGGACCATCGCGCCCCAGACGATGTCGACTTTCGTGGCCCCGATCGCGCCGAGCGCCTCATTCGTCGTTCGCTCGATCTCGTCCTTGAGCGGACAGGCGGGGGTCGTCAGCTCGATCGTCATCGACAGCGTAGAGCCATCGATAACGACGTTCTTGACCATGTCGAGCGCGATGAGGTCCCGTCCGAGCTCGGGCTCTTGAACGGTCCGCATCGCTTCGATCACGGCGTCATGGGTCAGGCTGGGCATCGGTGATCGCGTCCCTTCGGGTCTTCGCGGGCGGGCGGTTTCTGACGGCGGAAGCGTCGATATCGTACCGCGGCCTCGTGTACAGCGCCGCCGCTGGGCCATCGTTGGTTGCGAACCACGGATTCCGTCGGCCTTGACCCACGGAACGACGAATCTCGCACTCTTATGGCGCGATACGGGGAGCGGCTCGCGTCCTTGACACCCCGAGTCTCGCGACCATATCCTCCGCCCACCAACGGCTCGCGCGCTCGTGCGGCCGCGTCCCTCCCCAGGAGTCCCTGCCAGAGTGCCGACGGTCGACGTCAAGCTCGTGGATGTGGTCAAGCAGTTCGGCGACACGGTGGCCGTCGACCACATCAACCTCGAAGTCGAAGACGGGGAATTCTTCAGCCTCCTCGGCCCATCGGGCTGCGGCAAGACCACGACCCTGCGCATGATCGGCGGGTTCGAAGAGCCGACGTCGGGTCTCATCGAGCTGCAGGGCCAGGACGTCACGTGGCTCCCGCCGTATCG
>JBDTNS010000048.1:0-10363 GCA_039933675.1 Chloroflexota bacterium | reverse complement strand
CGTCCTCCATGTGCTCGCCATCGCGCACGAATTCGGGATTCCGCTTGATATCGACGAGTTCGGGACGATCGCCGACCGGACGCCGATCGTCGCCGACATGCAGCCGGGCGGCCGCTACACCGCCACCGACCTCTACGAGGCCGGCGGCCTTGCGCTCGTGATGCGAGAGATGCTCAAGCGACCGGGCCTCCTCCACGCCGACGAGCCAACCGTCGACGGTCGGACGATCGCCGAGATCGCCGCGGCCGCCACGGAAACCCCAGGCCAGAAGGTCGTCGTCCCGCTCGAGACCCCGCTGAAGGCGACCGGTGGGCTGGCCATTCTCCACGGGTCGCTGGCGCCGGAGGGCTGCGTGGTCAAGCTCGCCGGTCACGAGCGGCGGCAGCACCGGGGTCCGGCGCGCGTCTTCGATTCGGAGACGGCCTGCTACGACGCCGTTCGCGCCCAGCTGATCAAGCCGGGCGATGTCGTCGTCATTCGAAACGAGGGGCCGGTCGGCGGGCCCGGAATGCAGGAGATGCTGCTCGTCACGGGCGCCCTCGTCGGCGAGGGTCTCGGTGATTCGGTCGCGCTCCTGACCGATGGCCGCTTCTCCGGCGGGACGCACGGCCTGATGGTCGGCCACGTCGCTCCTGAGGCAGCGCTCGGCGGCCCGATCGCGATCGTCGAGGAAGGCGATTCGATCGTGATCGATGTCGATCGAAAGGCCCTCGATCTCGACGTCTCCGCCGACGAGGTCGCGCGGCGGTTCGAGCGCTGGTCGCCACCACCCACCCGCTACCGGACCGGTGTCCTCGCCAAGTACGCAGCGCTCGTCGGATCGGCGTCGCAGGGTGCAGTCACGACCGGGCCGCGGATGACGAAGAACCTCTCGAGCCGCTGATGGCGGCGCGCCGCCACGCGATCCTGCATCCTCGGCAGTTCCCCGCCATCATGGGCCGGTGACGAACGACCTCGAGCGTCGAGCCGACCGACCGCCGGCCGATCCCGCCCTCTACGACTCGGCGCGCGCCCGGATCGCCCGCGCCAAGGGTCTCGAGGCGCCCTACATCACCGGTGGCACCGACCCGCTTCCCGAGCTCGGTCGAAGCGAGGAGCGCCGCTACGGCAGGCTCCTCGTCGCGATGGTCCTCTTCCTCGTCCTGGGGGGGTTCGTGATCGGGATCGCCATCGCGATCGCGTTCGGGACCGTCCCGTGACCGTCGGGGCAGCGGCGCCCTCGCGGCGTATCGATGAGGCGACCTGGTCGGTCGCTGTCGACGAGCTCGTCGAGACGTTGCGCGACCTGATCCGCATCCCCTCGATCAATCCGCCGCCCGCCGACGCCCCCGACGGCGAGCTCGTGGCGGCACGCCGGATCGCGCAGCATCTCGCGGCCGCCGGTCTCGAGCCGGAGGTCATCGAGCCGGTTCCCGGGCGCGGTTCGGTCCACGCCCGGCTTCGCGGCGACGGCACCGGCGGCGAGCCGCTGCTGCTCCTCTCGCACCTCGACGTGGTCCCGGCACCGTCCGAGCGCTGGACCCACGGTCCGTTCGCGGCCGACCTCGTCGACGGCTACGTCTACGGCCGCGGCGCGGTCGACATGAAGGCGATGGTGGCGATGGAGCTCGGCGTGATCCGATTGCTCGCCGCCGAGGCGCGAAGGGCCGGGCTCGATCCCGCCAGGGACCCGATCCCCGGCCTGCGCCGGGACGTCCTGTTCACCTCGACCGCGGACGAGGAGGCCGGCGGGCTGGCCGGTGCGGCCTGGGTCGCCGAATTCCGGCCCGACTGGCTTCGCGCGGCCGGCGCGCTCAACGAATGCGGCGGCGTCTCGGCGACGATCGGCGGTCGCCGCCTCTACCCGATCCAGGTCGCCGAAAAGGGCTATGCCGCCTACCGCATCTCGGTCCGCGGCACGTGGGGCCACGGCTCGATGCCACGCGACGACAATGCGGCCGTCCTCGCCGCCGCCGTCATCGGGCTGCTCGCGGTCCAGGGCCCGACGCGCGTGACGCCGGTCATGGACCGCTTCCTCGATCTCGCCGCGGCCGAGCTCCCGGCGGAGGCTGGCGCCATCCTCAACGCGCTGTCGGGCGACGATCCAGGGCGAGCTGAGGCGGCGCTCTCGGTCGCCTGCGATCCGATGTACGCCCGCGCCCTGCGTGCACTGCTGCGCGACACGGTCAGCCCGGACGTCGTCCATGCCGGGATCAAGTACAACGTCATCCCGGGCGACGCCACGATCGAGCTCGATTGCCGCGTCCTGCCCGGCACGACCGAGCCCGCGATGCGGGCGCAGATCGTCGAGCGGCTCGGTCCCGAGCTCGCGGCCGTCTGCGAGATCAAGCTCATCATCTTTGGCGAGCCGGTCGAGGCGCCCGTCGATTCGCCGCTCTTCGAGCTGCTCGGCGCGACGATCCGCGACCACGACCCCGAAGGGATCCCGTTGCCGGTCATGGCCCCGTTCGCCACCGACGCGAAGCACACCGCGACGCTCGGCATCCCGACCTACGGCTTCTCACCGCTGCGGCTCGATCCGGACGAGCGGTTCCTCGAGCGCTTCCATGGCGTCGACGAGCGCGTCTCGGTCGAGGCGCTGCGCTGGGGCCTCCCTGTCCTCTACGACGTCGTGCGCGGTTTCTGCGGCTGATCGCGGCCGGCCGTCAGTCGCGCCGCGGACCTGGCTCCGCGACCGGCGCGACGAGGACCTCTTCGTCGCAGCTGGTGCACTTGTAGATCGTCCCGTTCGCCCATTCCCGCTCCGGGTCATGGTCGCTCGGGTCATGGTGGGAGCGAGCGGGTTCAAACGAGGCCCATGATCCATCGTCGTGAAGATGCCGGAGTTTAAGCGAGACCTCCGAGGCACGAAGCAGGTCCATCGAAGCTCCTCCCTATCCCCGTGATGTGCGGATGAGCCGGCCGCGCCGGCTGATCGCATGGGTCGCCAGGGCCGCGACACCCATCGCGACGATGGCACGCTCGGCGGTTGGCAAAGGTCGTACCGCCGACAGGAATTGATCCGCCCGTGCGCGGTCGACGACGCGCAGGACGGCGTGCCCGCGCTGGGTCAGACGCAGCGTACGCTGCCGCCGGTCCTCGGGCTCCTCGTGACGCTCCACAAGCCGGCGCCGGACAAGGCCGTCGATCAACCGGCTGGTGGCCGACGGCGACCGTCCGATCGCCTCGGCGAGCTCGCCGACGGTGAGCGTGCTGCCGTCGGCGAGGACGTAGAGCGCGGCGAGCTGGGTGAACCCGAGCCGCAGCTCCCCGAGCTGGCTGGCGAAGCCGATTACGAGCTCGCGCCAGAGGGCACGACCCATTGCCACGCGTTCGCTGATCTGGCGGACATTCGGAAGCCGGTTGCCGGCGGCGAGGACCGGCGCGGAGAGATCCGCCTCGAACTGCCTGGCGATCGCCCACCTCGGGGCGGGACGCGTTGTGGCGCGGTGTACGGGGCGATCGTCGGACACGCGCGAAGCGTACGGTTCGCGCGTAACGCATGCAACCATGCACCGTAGTTGCGCAGCAGTCGCGTCCGGCGACCTACCCTGCAAGGATGAGTCAGTTCGCGTTCGTGTGCCCTGGCCAGGGATCGCAGTCGGTCGGCATGGGACGCGACCTCGCCGACGCGTCTCCCGCCGCCGCGGCCGTCTTCGCCGCCGCGGATCGCGCGCTCGGCGAATCGATCAGCGACCTGGCCCGGAACGGCCCGACCGAGCGACTCGACCTGACCGAGAACGCCCAACCGGCGATCCTCGCGGCCTCGATGGCGATCCTCGCCGCGCTCCGTGAGCGCTGGACCGCCGAGGGTCTCACCGAACCGACGCCGGCCTTCATTGCCGGCCACTCGATGGGCCAGTACTCGGCGCTCGTCGCGGCCCGAGCGCTCGAGCTCGAGGACGGGATCCGGCTCGTGCGCGAACGCGGCCGTCTGATGCAGGCCTCCGGGCAGGGACGGAATGGCGCGATGGCCGCCTTGATCGGGCTCGACGAAGCGCGGCTCCCCGAACTGGTCGCCGGGGCATCGGCGCACGGCGTCTTCGTCGTGGCCAATCGCAACGCCCCGGGGCAGGTCGTCGTCTCTGGCGATCGCGCGGCCATCGAAGCCGGCGCGGAACTGGCGAAGACCCTTGGCGCCAAGCGCGCGATCGTCCTCCCCGTCTCGGTCGCGGCCCACTCCCCGCTCATGGCCGAGGCCGCCGAGGGCATGCGCACCGCGCTCGCGGACGTCTCGTTCGCGAACCCGCACGTGCCGCTCCTCGCCAATGCCGACGCCCACCCGATCGAGACCGCCGATGCCTGCCGGACCGAGCTCGTCGAGCACCTGACCGCCGGCGTCGACTGGGTCCGCGCCGTCGAGCGGATGGCGGCGGCCGGGGTGACGACCTTCGTCGAGCTCGGCCCAGGCCGCGTCCTGACCGGCCTCATCAAGCGAATCGCCCCGGACGCCGAGGTCATCCCCACAGACGATCCGGCATCGATCGACCGACTCCTCACCCTCGCATCCGTTCCCGTCTGAGCCCACAACCAGGATCTGGAGGCCGTCACCTTGCGCAAGCCCGACTATGACCGCCGCGTCGTCGTCACCGGCCTTGGAGTCATCAGCTCAATCGGTAACGATCCCGCGACAGCCTGGAGCAACCTCGTCAGTGGCGTCTCAGGCCTCGGTCCGATCACGCATTTCGACACGACGCCGTACGAGGCCAAGCTCGGTGGCGAGGTCAAGGACTTCGACCCCACCGACTGGATGGACGCGAAGGCCGCCCGTCGGAGCGAAGCGAGCATGCACTTCGGGGTCGCGGCGGCCAAGCAGGCAGTCGCCGATTCGGGGTTCGAGCTGACCGACGAGAACCGCACCGAAGTCGGCGTGATCTTCGGCTCGGGCGCCGGCGGGCAGACGCTGATGATCGACAACTACGCCTCGATGAAGGCGCGCGGACCGCGGACCGTCGCACCGACGTTCATCGCCAATGCCCTCACCGACAGCTGCTCCGGGATGATCGCCATCGAAACCGGCGCGATCGGCCACAACATGTGCGTCGTGTCGGCCTGCGCGACCGGGACGCACAACATCGGAGAAGCGGCGGAGGCGATCCGCCGCGGCGACTGCATCGCGGTGATCAGCGGCTCCACCGAAGCACCCCTTTTAGAAGTGGGACATGCGGGCTTCTCGAACATGCGCGGGATGGGCATGCCGCGACCGGGCGAAGGGATCGCGACCGTCTCCCGCCCGTTTGACCTGACGCGCGACGGCTTCGTCCTCGGTGAAGGGGCGGGCTCACTCTTCCTCGAGGACCTCGAGCTGGCGAAGGCCCGCGGCGCGCGCATCTATGCCGAGGTCGTCGGTTACGGGTCGGCGGCCGATGGCTGGGACATGATCCAGCCGATCGATGCGGGCGTCGGTTCCGCGCGGGCGATGAAGATGGCGCTCGAGCGCCGCGGCGTTCCGGCCGATGAGGTCGACCTGATCAACCCGCACGGCACATCGACACCGCTCGGCGACAAGCGCGAGGCGGAAGCGCTGTGGACCGTCTTCGGGTCGCGGGCCGCGGGGAGCGCGCGATCGCTGGCCATCAGCGCGACGAAGTCGATGACCGGCCACATGATGGGCGCGGCGGGCGCGTTCGAAGGGTTCGCCACGGTCATGTCGATCGCCGAGCAATGCGCGCCGGCGACGATCAACTACCGCGACCCGGACCCCGAATGCGACCTGTGGGTCGTCGAGGAGACGCAGGCACTGCCCATCCGCTATGCCCTGTCCAATAACATCGGCCTGGGCGGCCACAACGGCGCGGTCATCTTCAAGCGTTACGATGGGGATTGACCCGAGCGAGCGGGCGGCGACGACCTCACTACAATCACTCCACCATCCCCGCCCGTGAGGACACCTCTTGCCTGAACAGGATCCAGCTCGCCGTGCCGTCGTGACCGGACTCGGTGCGATCATGCCGATCGGCAACGATTTCCCGACCTACTGGTCCAACCTCGTCGCAGGCGTGACCGGCACCCGCGGGGTGACCCGCTTCGACACGTCGGCCTTTGAGGTGCGGATCGCCGCCGAGGTCGTCGGCTTCGACCCGACGACCGTGATGGACGCCAAGATGGCGCGCCGGATGAGCCGCTTCATCCAGCTTGCGATGGCCGCCGGCAAGGAAGCCGTCCAGGATTCCGGGATTGACTTCGCGGCGATGGACCAGGAGGCGCGCGACCGGGTCGGCGTCGTCGTGAACACCGGTGGCGGCGGGATCGAGCAGATCATCGACGGTACCCACGTTCACGACCAGAAGGGTCCCCGGTTCGTGAGCCCGTTCGCGGTTCCGGCCCTGTCGGGCTCGATGGCGGCCTGCATGCTCTCGATCGAGTACGGGCTGACCGGCCCGGTCATCACCCAGGTCGCCGCCTGCGCGACATCGGTCATCGCCTTCCACGACGCCCTGCGGCTCATCAGCACGGGCGAGTGCGACGTCGTCCTCACGGGGGGGACCGAGGCTCCGATCTGGCCGATGGGGCTCGCAGCCCTGTCGAATATGACCGCGCTCTCGAAGCGCAACGACGATCCCGCGACCGCCTCCCGGCCGTTCGACGCCACGCGCGACGGCTTCGTCCTTGGTGAGGGCGCCGGGGTCGTCGTGGTCGAGTCGCTGGCCCACGCCCTGGAGCGCGGCGCCACGCCGATCGCCGAGATCATCGGCAGCGCCCTGACAGCGGACGCCTTTCATATCAGCGCACCGGATCCCTCGGGTCGAGGCCAGACTCGAGCCATGACGAATGCGCTGCGCAGCGCCGGGATCGCGCCCGACGAGGTCGACTACATCGTGGCCCATGGCACGGCGACCCAGCTCAATGACTCGACCGAGACGCGGGCGATCAAGAGCGCGTACGGCGCGCACGCGCACAAGGTCGCGATCAGCTCGCCCAAGTCGATGATCGGCCACCTCGTCGGCGCGGCCGGGATCGCCTCGGCGCTGGCGGGGTTCGGCGCGATCCGCGACGGCATCATCCCGCCGACCGCGAACCTGCACACCCCCGATCCCGAATGCGATCTCGACTACACCCCGCTCGTCGCCCGCAAGGCGAAGGTCGAGACCGTCGCGGTCAACGGCTTCGGATTCGGCGGACAGAACGCGGTCGCGATCTTCCGGGCCGTCCAGGACTAGCGTCGTTCGACTCGAAGGCGATCAGTCCCGCAGGGAGCGACCTTCGAACGCCTCGATCGCGGCTACGTGCTCGGGCGGGAGGGCGACCGACGCCGCCGACGGGTAGTCGTACCGGACGAGAACCGATTCGCTCAAGGCCGCCAGCCGCGGCTCGTCGTCCGCAACGCCGGCCACGAGGCGATGTTCGAGCCTGAACGACGACCGGCCGATGCGCGTCGCGCGGGTCTGGACGGTCACGGTCTCGCCGAAGAAGACCTGCGCTCGGTAGGTGATTCGGGCCTCGGCCAGGATCAGGCTCTCGCCGCCCTCGCTGCCGAGCTCGAATGTCTCGCCGGTGACGTCGGTCCAGTAGCGGATCCGGGCCATCTCGCAGTAGGTCAGGTATTTCGCGTTGTTGACGTGGCGCATCGCGTCGGTGTCGGCGAACCGGACCCCGATCTCGACCTCGTGATGGAACGGCCCGCTCAGGTCTCGCGGGTCAGCCGACACGGTCCCCGAATGCGGGTGCTTGTGCATGACCCGAGTGTAGGGGTCTGCGCGAGTTGGGCCATATGCAAGACTGCCCCGATGGCTGGTCCGGCTGGCGCGATCCGAATCTCGATCCCCGGTCCGTGGGGGCCGTTCCATCTGGCCGCCACCGGCCGCGGCGTGGTCGCCGTCGCGTGGCATACGAGCGCAGCCGCCTTCGAGGCCGCGTTGACGCGTCGCCTGCACGAGCCGATCACCGCTGCGGCCGATGCGCCGGGCGCGGATCCGCGCCGCAGCCACCTCGGCGCGGCCGTTGCGGCCCTCGAGGCGCTGCTGGACGGCCGGCCGGCCCCGGCCGTACTCCGATTCGACCTCGCCGATCGGCCGGACTGGGACCGTCGCGTCCTTGGTGCGGTCGCCGGGATCCCGTGGGGCCGGACGGCGAGCTACGGCGAGATAGCCCGGCAGGTGGGTGCGCCGCGCGCCGCCCGCGCGGTCGGTGGCGCCGTCGGGCGCAACCCCATCAGCCTGCTCATCCCCTGTCATCGCGTGATCGCCGCGGACGGCACGATCGGTGGCTATGGGGGCGACAGCTGGGGGAGCCGCGAGGACGCGCTCGCCATGAAGCGGGACCTCCTGTTGCGTGAGGGCGTCACGGTCGCACTCCGGGGCAGATAGACTCCGCGCCAGCCGTCACGGGGATCACTGGAGGTTCGATGACCGCAGCCGTCGCCCGACCCCCGTCCATGTTTGCCGTCTTCCGGCGCAGGGATTTTTCCCTGCTCTGGATCGCCCAGCTCGTGTCGACCGCGGGCTCGGCGTTGACCGACCTTGCCGCCGGCATCTTCGTCTGGCGGGCGACCGAGTCCACGCTCGCCGTCGCCCTGACGCTGATGGTGACCGCCGTCCCGAGCCTCGTCGTCGGATTGCTCGCCGGCGTCTACGTCGACCGGCACGACCGCAAGCGAATCATGATCTACACCTGCCTGATCCAGGCGGTCGTGGTGGGACTCATCGCGGTCGCGATCGGCATCGACGCGATCGCCCTGCCGGGCCTCTATCTCCTGCTCCTGACCAATGCCGGGGTCAAGCAATTCTTCGACCCGGCCCACGACAGCCTCATTCCCGAGGTCGCGAGCGACGAGGAGCTCGCGGCAGCGAACTCGTTCCTGTCGATCGCGTCGTTCGGCTCAACGGCGATCGGGTTCGCGGGTGCCGGGCTCCTGGCTGGGACCCTCGGACTGCAATTTGCGTTCGTCATCGATGCAGCCACCTTCGTCTTCGCCGCCGGCTGCATCGCGTTGATGGGTCACTACGTCATGCCGAAGCCCGACGACGACGCGAGCGTCGCGGTGATCGTGGCCAACCTGAAATCGGGGATGTCGACGCTGTTCGGGACGCCGGTCATCCGCTCGCTGTTCGTGGTCGGCGCCCTGATGTTCTTCTCGTTCGGGCTGTGGAACGTCCTGCTCCTCCCGTTCACCCTCCAGACCCTCAACGCCACCGAGTTCCAGTACGGCCTGCAGGAAGGCCTGACCTCGGTCGGGTTCGTGGCGGGTTCGCTGTTCATGGCCCGCTTCTCGAACCGGCTTCCCGAGCCGATCTGGATCATCGTGGCCATGGTCGGGATGGGCGTGTGCGGGATCCTCTATGGGCTGTCGACCCAGATCGGGGTCGCCATCCTGCTCGTGATGGCGTCCGGGTTCCTGAACTCGCCGTCGGCGGTCTCGCGCTCCGTGCTCCTGCAGCGCAACACGCCGCGCGAGATGCGGGGGCGCGTCTTCTCGTCGTTCTATGTCATGCGCGACGTCATCTTCCTGTTCGGGATGGCCGGCGCCGGCCTCGCGGACTACGTCGACATCCGGCTGCTGATCATCGCGGCATCGTCGCTGTTGTTCGTGTCGGCGGCGTTCGTGTTCGTCGCACCGGGCCTCGGCGTGTCGACCTGGCGAGCCGCTGCGGCTCGGCTGCGAGCGTCCGAAACCGCGCCGGCTATGGAGCTCAGCCCGGTCAGGGCCGCGACGCTCGCCGACTTCGATCTCATGGCCGGGCGCCTCGGAGCGTTCGCCCGGCTCTCACCGGGGCAGCGCGCCGGGTTCGTTCGCGACGCGGTGATCCGCGAGGTCCCGGAAGGGACGCGTATCGTCGAGCACGGCGACGACGCGTCGTCCGCCTATTTCATCCTCGACGGGTCTGCGACCGCCGGCATCCCGATCGAGGGCGGCTTCCGCGGACTCTCGACCATGGGGGCGGGCGACTTCTTCGGGGAGATCGCGGCGTTGACCGGGAGTCGCCGGACGGCCGACGTGGTGGCCGACGCGAATTCGACGCTGATGGAGGTTCCCGCCGCGACGCTTCGGTCGGTCATGACCGTGCCGGCCATCAGCGAGCTCATCCTGCCCGCGCTGACCGAGCGACTCGCTCGAACGACGAGCTCCGACCTGCCGCGACTCGCCGGCCTGGATCAGGACGCCCTGCGCGACCTGCGGACGGCACGTCCGGCGGCCGAAGGGGGTTCGCCGACATGAGGGTGCGGCCAACGGGCCTGTCGCGCAGGCGACAACCCGGCCGTCGCGCGTGGTATCGCCGCGGCGCCGGTGAGCCTGTACCGTATGGACATCAAGGCCGCGAGGGTCGTGGCAGGAAGGGACCGAGGCAATGAGCACCAGGCGGATCCGACTCCCCAAGGAAAACGTCACCGAGGCAGACACGAAGGGCGCGGACTACATCGGCGACGACGATGTCACCGGCCACGG
>JBDTNS010000047.1:0-10442 GCA_039933675.1 Chloroflexota bacterium | reverse complement strand
AGCAGGGCGGACGCGGCGACCAGGCTGACCGTGCGCCCGATGTTGCGCCGCGAGACGGTGTACGAGCCGCCGCCATTCGGGTAGGCGATGCAGATCTGACGGTACGACACCGCGACCGCCACGAGGAGGATCGAGATGGCGATCGCGATCTCGACGCCGAAGGCCAGCGCGGCGACACCACCGAGCACCAGGACGCGCAGGATCTCCTCGGTGGCGTAGGCGGACGAGCTGATCGCGTCCGAGCTGAAGATCGCGAGCGCCTTGGTCTTCGAGAGGCGCTCGCCCAGCTCCTCGTCGCTGGCCAGTGGACGGCCGACCAGCAGCCCGCGAACCGAGGCCATCAGCCGGCCGGTCGCCGTGGTCGGTGCGCTGGCCGCCTCCTTGGCCGTCAGCTGGCCGGGACCCGTGTAGCGGAAGTACGGCGCGTGAGGGCGTTCGACGCGGACGCGCCGATCGCCGGGTTTACGCCCCTGGAGTGGGCGCCGGCCCCCGATCACCGGCGGCCGTCACGCGCCAACGCGCAGACGATCCGCCAGCCGAGCCGGGAGGCCCGCGGCGCGCATGGCCGCGCCGACCGCTTCGAAGTCGTACGGTGCCCGCTCCCAGGTGGCGGTGCCGGCAACCGTGTCCAGGACGAGACAGCTCGCACGCGGGTCGCCGTCTCGCGGCTGGCCAACGCTGCCCGGGTTGAGGAAGGTGCGGCCCTCCCCCAGCACGACCGTGTTCCCGGCGCGTGGCGCAAGCGTCCGCATCCGGCCGTCGACCTGCGTGAACGCGATCGGGATGTGGGTGTGACCGTGGAGACCGTGCTCGGTCGAGATCGCCGAGAGTCCGGCCCGTGCCAGTGCGGGCGAGGTCACGTACTCCCAGAGCGGGTCGCGCGGGCTGCCGTGGACGAGCGTGAAGTCCGATTCGAGGCGGCGGAGCGGGAGTGCTGCGAGCCAGGCCCGGGTTGTCTCGGAGATCGCGGTCCGGGTCCATTCCATCGCGGCCTTCGCCTCGGGGTTGAACCAGTCGATCTCCGATCCGCCGGCCGCCGCAGCATCGTGGTTGCCACGGACGCCGACCGCGCCCAGCGCCGTCAGGCGGGCGACGACCGCATCGGGCTCAGGTCCGTACCCGACCACGTCGCCAAGGTGCCAGACGGCATCGACCGATCCGACCTTGGCCAGCACCGCATCGAGGGCGACGATGTTGCTGTGGATGTCCGAGACCACGGCGATTCGCACGGGTGGAATCTAGCAGTCCGCAACGCCTACCATGGCCGCCGCCTGCGAACGCCCGGATCTCGGGGGTAGTCGGACGGGGCGGGACCACGGGCCGTGGCGACGACGAGGCAGTGGCCGGCGAGACCGCCGACGCCGACCGGGCGAACTTCGAGCGAGCCTCCCCCGAGCGCGGTCAACGCCCGTTCCGCGGCGGCCAGTTCATCTGCGAGGTCGCCCCGCTTCCAGGCCACGAGGTGGCCACCGGGCTCGAGGAGCGGGAAGGCGAGCTCGATGAGATCGGCGAGCGAGACGACCGCGCGTGCCGTCACGGCCGGCCAGCGGCCCCGGTGCCGGCGGTCGGCGGCGAGCGCCTCGGCACGGACCGGTGCGGCCTCGACGCTTCCAGCGAGACCGGTCGCGGCGGCCACCACAGAGAGAAAGCCCGCCTTCTTGGCGACCGGCTCGAGGAGCAGCGCCCGGGAAGCGGGCAGCGCCGCGGCGATCGGCAGGCCCGGGTAGCCGCCGCCCGACCCGAGGTCGATGTAGCGGTCGGCACCGAACTCGCGCATGACCGCAAGCCCGGTCAGGCTGTCGATCACGTGGGAAAGTGCGACACCCGCCGGTTCACGGATGGCGGTCAGGTTGATCGCCGACGTCCAGGCGATGAGGAGCCGGGCATGCCCGTCGATCGCGGCCCGCGCCGCGGGCGTCAGCTCGAGCGCGAGCTCGGCCAGGCCGGCGTCGAGCGCAACGGCGAACTCGGCCGGGAGGGCCTGGGTGGCTTCGACGCGCGTCGGGAGCGGCTCACGTGGGTGGTCCGCGGCACGCCTCCTGGTGGTTCGCGTGCCGTTACCTGGCGTGGCGCCGCTCCCGGCGTCGGCATCGTCGCGCACCACCGGCCTCGCTTCGGTCTTCCGCGGTCCATCCGGTTCGTGGCCGGGTCTCCCCGGGCCCCTCGCGGACCGCGTTACCCTTGCTCCAGCCGCAGTGCGGATGCCGGACGCTAACGGTCCGGCGGACTCCCGGTCAACGGGGTTTTCCACGAACCTGTGGGGTTCCCGTGGATTGGTGGATAACTCGGGCGTCCCTCAACTCGAACGGCCGGCGCCGCGGATGGGCCGACCAAGCGTCCGGCGCACGACGTCGATCACCTCGTCGATGTACTGATCCGCCTTCCCCTCCTGGGCGGCTGTGCGGACGCACCCGCCGACGTGGTCCTCGAGGATGAGGATCGAGAGCGAATCAACCGCGGCCCTGAGCGCGGCGGTTTGCTGCAGGATGTCGACGCAATACTCCTCGCGCTCGATCATCCGGGCGATGCCGCGGACCTGGCCCTCCATCCGGGACAGGCGCCGGACGAGCTGCGCCTTGTCCTTCGAGTAGCTGTGACGGAGATGGCTCGGGTCGGGTGGGGTCGCCGCCGTGCGGCGTCCCTCGGTGGCGTTCATCGGTGGTCAACCTCGGTGGTCGGTCGCCGTGCCGGCAACCTCGGCGTGATGATACTCCCTAGGAGTATGAACGCAGGCGCCCCGCCCTCGCGAGACGCCGCGCTCCGGTAGACTGGCCGCCGATGGATCCCCGCGATCGTCCCCTGGTCCTGCCGGACGGCGCCACGTGCACCGTTTGCGGGGCGTCCGTCCCGACGGGACGGATCCGGATCCTCGCCCGGCGCGACGACCTTGCCTTCCTCGAGCTCGCCTGCGCCGATTGCGGGAGCGCCGCCGTCGGTCTCCTGACCTTCCCGGCAGGTCGCGACGGCGCGGCGTTTCTCGACGTCGACGCGGACCGGTCGCCCGACGCGACCGACCGCGTGGGCGTGGATCGTCGCAGGGTGCGCCCCATCGACGCGGCCGACGTGCGCGCCCTCAACGAACATCTCGCGGCCTGGCGGGGCGACCTCGTCGGCTGGCTCGATGCCCTCCGGGGCGACGCACCGGCGGGACCGGACGTCGAACGATGACGACGCCGTTCGCCCACGCGAGCGAAGCAGAGATGTCCCGGATCCTCGACTTCTACGCGGTGCGCTGGGAATACGAGCCGGACACGTTTCCGATCCTGTGGAACCTCGATGGCGACGTGGTCGAGAGCTTCTCGCCCGACTTCTACCTCCCGGATCTCGAGCTCTACCTCGAGATGACGACGCTCCGCCAGAAGCTGGTCCGCAAGAAGAACCGGAAGCTGCGCCGGCTGCGGGAGCTCTATCCGGATCTCAACGTCAAGCTGTTCTACGCGCGAGACTTCCGTGCGCTGATGCTGAAGTACGGCAAGCTCGCCCTGTTCGACGGCCTCTCGGGGGCGTCGGGGCAGGTTGCATCACCGTATGGCGCACCGGTCGGGCCCGTTGCGGCCCTCTCGGTCGATCCCGGCGGAGCCGGAACCACCGTCCTCGATCCCGCCGGGCCGCTCGACGGTGACATCCCGCACCGTCGGCGCCGCCGCCGCGGAACTGAAAGCGGCATCGCCACGAACGGACGGGCGATCCACTCATGAAGGAATCGGCGAACCTCCACGGCGACGTTGCCGAGATCCTCCTGACCGAGGAGGAGATCGCGGCGAAGGTGCGCGAGCTCGGGATGCGGATCAGCGCCGATTACGCTGGCCGCCGGGTGACCCTCGTCTCGGTGCTCAAGGGCTCGCTGCCATTCATGGCCGATCTGATGCGCGCGATCGAGATCCCCGTCCGGATCGATCTCATGGAGGTCAGCTCGTACGGCGGCTCGTCGACCGAATCGTCCGGCCTGGTGCGAATCCTCAAGGATCTCTCGGCCAGCATCGCCGACGAGGACGTCCTGATCGTCGAGGACATCATCGACACGGGGCTGACGCTCAACTACCTCATCCGCTACCTGCGTGGCAAGGCGCCGGCGTCGCTGCGGATCTGCACCCTGCTCGACAAGCCCGCCCGCCGGCTGGTCGAGATCCCGGTCGACTACACCGGCTTCACGATCCCGGATCAGTTCGTCGTCGGCTACGGGCTCGACTACGCCGAGCTCTATCGCAACCTGCGCTACGTGGGTGTCCTCCGACCCGAGGTTTACACCGAGCTACCGCCCGAATGACGATGCATCGACGGCCGCTTGGCCGAGGTCGGACGATGGCCGCCATCGGGGCGGTGCTCATGGTCATCGGCTGCATCCTCCCGTGGTGGCAGGTGGGCGGAACGCCGGGGATCACCGCACGATCCGGCACCGGCCTCGAGGGGAGCGCGATCTTCGTCTTCCTGGTGGGGATCGTCACGCTGGCGCTCGTCGTGTTGCCGTATGCGTCGGGTGACCGGCCGGTCGCCCTCGACCGATGGCTCTCGTTCGCGATCCTCACGATCGCCGGGTGGATCGGATTCGGCTGGCGGATCATCGAGCTGACGATGGTCGGAGCGTTCCAGTTCGGATCGCCGGCCCAGATCCTGACCAACGGCCCCGGGCTCTGGCTCGCGGCGATCGGCCTGGCCATCCACGCCCGGGCCGTCTACTCCATGACCCGCGAATCCGCATACCGCTAGCGGAGCGCCCCGATCATCCCGCCGTCGACCGGGACGCCCGAGCGGGATCTGCGAGATCGTCTGGCGCCGGACCTCCTCTCGATCGGCAGCTTCGCGGTGTTCGCCCGGATGGTGTCCATCTGGGCGATCCGGTCCGTCGCGAGGCGGCCCGGTCCAAGCCCGTTGATGCGCACCGGGACGATCTCCTCGACCAGCGACTTGATCAGGCCGGCCAGCCCCGGACGGGTGAGGTTCGAGGTCGTGAGGCCCGGAATCGGCTCGCGAGCCGAGCTTGACAGGATGACCACGATCGCCGGGTCGCGTCCCTCGCGCCGCCGAGACCGCCACTGCCGCTACCGATGAGCGCGCGCGCGCCCCTCAGTCCGAGATCCATGTGTGCGCCGCCCGCGCGTCTGCTTCAGTCGTCCCCTTCAGGCGGCCCCCTTGACGAGGTCGACGCGCAACCAGCGTACGAGGTTCGGCTCGTCGGATGCGAACCGGAAGGCGATCGCATACACGCCCGTCGGCCACGCCGATTCGGCCGCAGCCGGCGACGGCCCGCCCGCGCTCGACGGCTGGCGGCTCGAGGACGCCTCGCCGACGGGCTGATCGAGGCGCCGTTCGGACGGTTGGGGAACGGATGGTGCGTTCGCCCGCGAGCCGGGCGTCCCGTACAGAACGGCAGCGTCGACGTCGCTCGGCTGGAGGGTGATCGGGGCGGGGAGGCGCAGCTCGGTGGCGCGCGTACCGACGCCGGTCAAGTCGATCGACTGGATCCCGAGCAGGCGAGCAGCCGGTTGCCCGGCCGCCGCTGCCGTCCTCGGCGCGCAGACGCCGAGCCCGACGACATGGCTCGAGAAGACGACGGTCGGCACGAGCCGTGGATCGAGCGGTCCGCTCGCCGCAACGTCCTGCGACGCGATCCAGCTCCGAACCTCGCGGCCGGACGAGCGCTCGATGATCACGATCTGTTCGGTGTCGTCGGTCATGCACATCATCGCGTTCGGATCGTCTTGGCCACGCATCGGCGGAGGTGTCGGGGTGGATCGTGGCGACGGGGCGGCGTCGTTGGCAAGGCCGCCGGTCGGTGACGCCGAGCTCGGGACCCTCGTGCCGCCGCCGGCCTCGTCACCGGACGACCACGGCTTCAGGATCGCGATCAGCAGGAACGCGGCGATCGTCGCGACGACGACGGACGGTGCTCGACCGGGTCGCTCGAAGCGACTCTCGACTCGAACGACGTCCGGTTCATGGTCCACGCGTCTACCTCGGGGGAGGGAGATTGTCTCGCGCAGGTCCAGCCTGGGCTAGATCTCGCCGAGGTACGCCCGGCGGACGTCCTCGTTGGCAGCGAGACGATCCGCCCTGTCGGTCAGGATCACGCGGCCCGTCTGGAGGACGTAACCGCGATGCGCGACGTGCAGCGCCTGCAACGCGTTCTGCTCGACCAGCAGGATCGTCGTTCCGCTGGCGTTGATTGTCGTGATGATCGCGAAGATCTCCTGGACGAGGATCGGCGAGAGCCCCAGCGACGGCTCGTCGAGGAGCAGGACACTCGGCCGGCTCATGAGTGCGCGGCCGACCGCGAGCATCTGCTGCTCGCCACCGGAGAGCGACCCGCCTTGTTGCGTCGCACGCTCGCGGAGTCGCGGGAAGAGGTCGTAGATGCGCTTGATGTCCTCGTGAGCCTCCGCCTGGGTCCTCGTGAACGCACCCATCTGGAGGTTCTCGTAGACCGTCAGGCGCGAGAAGATGCGCCGTCCCTCAGGGGCGTGGCCGATACCGGCCCTGACCAGGCTGTGGGCGGGACGCTGGGTGATGTCCGTGCCTTCGAAGAGGACCTGCCCCTCGCGCGCGTGGAGGAGACCAGAGATCGTCTTGAGGATCGTCGTCTTGCCGGCACCGTTGGCACCGATGAGGGTGACGATCTCGCCGCGGTGGACCTCGAGCGAGACGCCCTGCAGGGCATGGATCCGGCCGTAATACGTATGCACGTCCTTCAGCTCGAGGAGCATCTCCCCCGTCGCGCCGGGGGTCTCGGTCGTCGCGTCGGTCGTCGTCATTGGATCGGTGCCCCGAGATAGGCTTCGATCACCCGCGGGTTCGCCCTGATCTCCTCCGGCGTGCCCTCGGCGATCCGCTCGCCGTGGTCGAGGACGCAGATCCGGTCGCTGATTCCCATGACCAGCCGCATGTCGTGCTCGATGAGCAGGATCGACAGTCCGAGCTCGGAGCGGAGCTTCCTGATGAGCGCCATCATGTCGACCGTCTCGTTGGGGTTCATCCCGGCGGTCGGCTCGTCGAGCAACAGGAGCGTCGGGTCCCCGCCGAGCGCACGAGCGATCTCGAGCCGGCGCTGGTCGCCGTACGGCAGGTTCCTGGCGACCACCTCGCCGCGCCCGCCAAGGCCCACCAGCTCGAGCAGTTCGGCGGCGCGCTTTCGCGCCCAGTCCTCCTCCTTGCGTGCCTTGCGGGTGCTGAGGAGCGCATCGACCGCGTTCGAGCGGAGCTTGAGGTGCATCCCGACCATGACGTTCTCCAGTGCGGTCATGTTGGCGAACAGGCGAATGTTCTGGAAGGTCCGCCCGATCCCGGTGTCGGCCATCTCGTTCGGCTTGGCGCTGCGGAAGATGCCCACGCGATGAATCAGCCCGATGTAGGCACCGGGCCGGATGATGGCCGACAGGAACATCCCGGCCAGCGCGAACAGGGCGATCGCAGCACCGAGGGCGGCGAGCTCGGTCGACGAGGTGACCGCGAAGACGATTGCCGCCAGGGCGCCGATGACGACCGCTGGCGTCACCCAGACCACCGGCTCCAGCCACGCCCGCACCGGCCGTCCGATCATCCGCCGTCCCGAAATCCGGACATCACCGGCGGTGGGATCGAGGATCCCCACGATGACATTGAAGAACGTCGTCTTGCCCGCTCCGTTCGGCCCGATCAGGCTGATGATCGAACCACGCGGAATCTCGAGGTCGACCTCGCGCACCGCCACGAGGCCGCCGAACGCCTTGGTCACCTTGCGGGCCTGCAGGATGAGTTCCGCGGGCTGGGGGACGGACGTCGGTTCAGCCATCAACTCCCCAATGCCGCGGTTGGGGGCGGGAGGTCGGCAACCCCATCGGCCGCCTGGTGTAACTCGAGCTTCCGGCGGCGGTTCGGGAAGAGGCCCTCTGGTCGCAGCAGCATCATCCCGACCAGGGCCACGCCGTACAGCAGGAACTGGTACTGGACGAAGTCGATGTCCTGAAGGACCGGCACATGGAGAGCGTCGAAGAACTGGTTGAGCTGCTTGAGCACCACGCTCTGGATCTCGTACAGGATGAACGCCCCGAGGGCAACGCCCCAGGTATTGCCCATCCCGCCGAGGACGACCATCGCGAGCACCGTGAACGAGACATCGAACCCGAACTGGCTGGGGCTGACGAGGCCCAGCTTCGAGGTGACGAAGACGCCGGCGAACCCCGCCGTCGTCGCACCGAGCGCGAAGGCGAGCAGCTTGGTCGTGACCGTGTTTATGCCGGCGCTGGCGGCGGCCAGTTCATCCTCGCGGATTGCCATCCACGCCCGGCCCAATCTGGAGCCCTGGAGGCGATAGACGGCCACCATCACCAGGGCGAGGATCGCCACCATCGTCACATAGAACGGGACCGGATTGCTGAAGTCGAACTTGAAGCCGAAGATCTCCGGCTGCGCGACGCCACCGATGCCGTTGGTGCCGGCCGTGAACGTGTCGGCATTGAGGAAGATCGCCGGCACGATCTCGCCGAACCCGAGCGTGACGATCGCCAGATAGTCGCCACGCAGGCGGAGTGTCGGGGCCCCGAGGAGGATGCCGAAGACGGCGGCGACGAATGCCCCGACGAGGAGCATCGGCCAGAACGGGACGTGCAATCCCGTGAAGGACGAGGCGCCGAAGGCGTAGGTGTACGACCCGATGGCGAAGAATGCGGCGTAGCCGAGGTCGAGCAGGCCGGCCAGCCCGACCACGATGTTGAGGCCGATGGCGAGGAGGATGAAGCCTCCTGCGTTGGCGAAGCCGTCGATCCAGCTGCTGGTCGTCTGAAACGTGCTGAACGGTGGCAGCTGGATGATGACCGGCAGCAAGGCCCCGACCAGGGACCAGCCGATCAAGATCGTCATCGACTGATGGCGGCGGGAAACGTTGCCGAGCCGAGCCCGCGCCGACGAGACGCTCGCGAAGGCGGCGCTCACGCCCGCTCTCCGAGCGCCTGTCCGAGCAGCCCGCTGGGGCGGAAGACAAGGACAAGGACGAGCACCGTGAACACGGCCACCTCCGACCATCGCGAGTAACCGAGCTGGGCGGCGCCGACCTCGATGTACGCGATGGCGAACCCGCCCACGGCGGCCCCCAACGTGTTTCCGATCCCGCCGAGGACCGCAGCTGTGAACGCCTTCAGTCCGGCATTGAACCCCAGGTTGTACTGGATGCTGCCGAAGTAGAGACCCTGGATGACGCCGGCTGCACCGGCCAGCGCGGCCGCGATGAAGAACGTGATCGCGATCGTCTGGTTGATGTCGACGCCCATCAGTTCCGCAGCCTCACGGTCCTGCGCGGTCGAGCGCATTGCGCGTCCGAGTCGTGTCCGGCCGACGAACACCTGGAGCGTGATCATCAGGCCGATCGCGATCAGGACCATGAAGATGTTCAATGCGCCGATGCTGCCGCCCAACAGCTCCACCTTGGTCTTCGGGAAGATCTGGGGACTGGCATACGGCGATGACGAGAAAAGCGACTGGATGATGTTCTGGAGGATGAACGACACGCCGATCGCCGTGATCAGTGGAGCCAGGCGTGGGGAATGGCGCAACGGCCGATAGGCGAAGCGCTCGATGAGCACGCCGATGAGGCCCATCACGCCCATCGTCACGCCGCCCACCAGGACGAGCACGCCCGCCAGCTGGATCGGATCCTCGATCGGTTTGTCGGCGAGGCCAAGTGGCCCGGTCATGATCCACATCGAGGCGAAGGCCCCGACCATGAACAGATCACCGTGGGCAAAGTTGATGAGCTCGATGATCCCGTAGACCATCGTGTAGCCGAGCGCGATGAGGGCGTAGACCGCGCCGAGCGTCATGAAATTCTGGAACTGCTGGACGCCGAGGGAATAGAACGCGAAGACCAGGGTGACCGCGATGATCACCGGAAGCCGCGGGATCCGTATCCGTCGACTCTTCATGGCCTCCGCACCGTTGACCGAACGAGCGAGGTTACGGAGAGGCCGGGGAGCTGATCGCCCCCCGGCCTCTCAGGCGCGAGATCTACTTGTTTGGGTCGGTGAAGGCCTGCTGCTTCACGTACACCCAATCACCCTTGCCGCCGCCGGCGGTCAGGTCGGTCTTGTAGAACGACATGAACGGCGTCGTGATGTCGCCATTCTTGTCGAACCCGATCGGGCCGACGACGGTGTCGAACGAGTTGCCGGCGGCAATAGAGTTTGCGCGGACGGCCTCGCGGATCGCGGCCATATCACTGCTCCCTGCGGTGACCGCCTTCGCGATGCCGGCGATGATCACCTGTGCGCAGGCATAGCTCGCGGCGCTGTAGGCGCCGGGGGCCTTGCCGAATTCGGCGGTGTAATCGGCGACGAACGTGGAACCGCTGGGCAGATCATGAATGCCGGCGACGGTGCCGTGCACATCATGCGCGGCCGAGCCGGCGACCGTGATGGTCGCCCCGGTGGTGCCGCCCGGGCCGAGGTCGGCGACGCCGTCCGGCCCCATGAACGGGA
>JBDTNS010000046.1:0-10491 GCA_039933675.1 Chloroflexota bacterium | reverse complement strand
GTGATCGCGAAGAACGCCTTCTGGCCCTTGTCGAGCGGCCCCGGCGAGGTCAGCATCGCTCCACCGAAGGCGCGCAGGAAGACCGGCGTCCAGTGGATCTCGAGCGGCTCGTCCGCGAGACCGACGAGGTCGCGCTCGAGACAGAACGCCTCGATGCGGGCGTTCTCGGCTCGACAGAAGTCGAGCAGGTCGTCGGCCCGTGGATGTTCGAGCGCGATGGCGTCGAGGACGCCGCGGACAAGCGCGTTCTCGTCGTCCGGCGCCGGCTCGCCGGGCCGCCATGCCGGCCACAGTTCCGTGGCCAGCCGAACGAGCTCGGCACGGACCGCGACGTATTCGCGTTTCGCACCAGCAATGATCCGCTCCGGGGTGAGCGTCTCGGAGCGCATCGTGTGGCGCATCTTCGCGGCGAACAGGTCCCGGCCGATGCGGCCCTCGCCCTCGCTCGCCGGCAGGACCACCTCGCGCAGGTGGGTCGCGAACGCGGCCAGCCCGGCTCGCGCCGCCTCGGCGGCCGCCGTCAGACGGGGCACGACCGCCGCCACCGCTGGATCGCTCGGGGCGGCGATCGTGGCAGAGGTCAGGGCGTCCTGGATCAATTCGTCCACGCCCGGCAGCTGCTTGCGTGCCGTCTCGGTCTGGAATCGCCCGACCGGGCGATCCGTTGTCCCGACGAGCGCCTCGCGGGCCGCGTCGAGGACGGCCGGAATGCCCTCGAGCCGGCCGGCCGTCGATGCGAGTCGCTCCGCGAGCGGGGCGAACTCGCGAGCCTGGAGCGTGAACAGGCCGTCGCCCAGCAGGTAGACCCAATCAAGCGGGTTCCAGCGGTCCTCCAGCAGCTCGGTCTCGTCGAACCGGGCGGCCTCGAGCTCGCCGATGAGCAGGTCGCGGTCGATCGTTTCGTCCGCAGTAAGATTCGTTGCGCCGCGGAATTCGGCGAGCCACCGTTCATGGAAGGCGTCTCGCTCCGCACGGCCGGCTGCGGTCAAGTCGGGCCAGCGGTCGTCGTGCCGGTGCTCGCCGATCGCCGTCGAGAAGGTGGGATTGAGCCGAAAGAACTCGGTCAGGAAGGCTTCGACGCGGTGCTGGAAATCGGTCATCCCCGGAGTGTCGCATAGGGCTACCATGCGACGCGTGCCGCCACAGACCACGGTCGAACCTGGCGAGCGTCCCGACCCGCAACAGGCGTCGTGGTGATCTCGCGCAGGCTGCGCTGGCTGGCGGTCGCCCTGCCGGCCGTGGCCGTCGGGACCCTCGAGCTCCTGAGCGACACCATCCTCGACCCGTACCTCCCATTCCCCTGGGACACGCTCCTCGTTGTGGGGCTCGTTGCCATTCTGGCGGCGCTGTTCGCCAATCAGACCTTCGGCCGCATGGATCGCCTGACGGCGTCTCTCGAGGCCCGGAATGCCGAGGTCGAGGCGGGCGCAGCGACGGCCAGCGCCCTCCACGCCGTCTCCCTGGCAATCGCATCGATGGCCGATCTCGAGGCGATCCTCCAGGCGACCGTCGAGAGCGCCCGGACGCTCCTTCACGCCGATCTCGGGTTGCTCGTCCTGATCGGCGCGGACGGTGAACCGGTCCTTCGGTCGACCAGCGGACCGGAGACGGCGTTCGACCGGGCCGGGGGTCGCGGTGGTGATGAGATCGGCCGGTTCCTCCGGTCAGACGGCCGGCCCGCTCTGCTGGCGGCGCCCCTCCGCCGGGGCGGGTCGACGATCGGCACCCTGGCCGTCGGCGGCCGCGCGGCACTCAGTCACGGGGTCGGCGACCTCGAGACGCTGTCCTCGCTGGCGAACCAGGCCGCGATCGCGGTCGAAAGCGCCCGCCTTGGGACCGAGCTTCGGGCCCTGGCCGTCCGCCACGAGCGCGAACGGATCGCCGGCGAGATCCACGACGGCCTCGCACAGGTGCTCGGCTACGTCAACACGAAGTCGCAGGCGGTCGAGGGCCTGCTGGAGTCTGGACGCCTGGCAGAGTCGAGGGTCCAGATGGCCGAACTCAGCGCCGCCGCCCGGTCCATCTACGTCGATGTCCGCGAGGCCATCCTGGGCCTGACTGAACCGGTCGGCCAGGATGTGGACCTCGGCATGGAGGTTCGTGACTACGCGGGGCGGTTCGCCGAGGCGGCCAAACTCGCGGTCACCGTCCGGGTCGATCCGGGCCTGGAGTCGGCACCGATCGCGCCAGCCGTCCGTGATGAGGCGTTCGGCATCATCCGCGAGGCGCTGACCAACGTTCGCAAGCACGCATCCGCGCGACGGGTCGAGGTGGCGATAGGGGTCCACGATGGGCGACTCGTCATCAGCGTCACCGACGACGGGCGTGGGTTCGATCCCGACCGGGTCGAGAACGACGAGGGCGACTGGCCGCACTACGGGTTGCGGGCGATGCGTCACCGCGCGGCCGCGATCGATGCCTGGATCAGCTGGACGAGCGCCCCCGGCACCGGGACGACCGTCGACCTCGAGGCACCCCTTTACGGGGCGCCTGTCCCGGAACGATCGGACCCGGACCCGGCCCGGATCGAGGACATGCGCCCATGAGGATCCTCATTGTCGACGACCACCCCCTGTTCCGCGACGGGGTCGCGTCGCTGGTCGGCGCGTGGGGCCACGAGGTGGTCGGCCTGGCCGGCGGCGAGGACGAGGCCGCGGCGCTCGCCGCGCGGGTCGAGCCAGATCTGGTCCTGATGGATGTCCGCATGCCGGGCGGGTCCGGGCTGGCGGCGACGGCCCGAATCAAGGCGGCCCGACCCGTGACGGCGATCGTCATGCTGACCGTCTCGGAGGACGAAGGCGACCTGTTCGAGGCGATCAAGTCGGGCGCCCAGGGCTACCTGCTCAAGAACCTGGAGGCCGCCCAGTTCCGGTCGATGCTCGATGCCGTCGGGCGCGGCGAGGCGGCCATCACCCCGGCGACGGCCGCCCGGATCATCGACGAGTTCCTCCGCCGCGAGCGCCTGGCCGCCGGTCCGGATGCTGCTCGTCGGTCGGCCAATCCGGATCGGCTGACCGAACGCGAACTCGACGTGCTCGGGCACGTCACGCGTGGCCTGCGCAACAAGGAGATCGGAACGGCCCTCGGCATCAGCGAGAACACCGTCAAGTTCCACCTCAAGCACATCCTTGAGAAGCTCCACGCGGGCAGCCGTGCCGAGGTCGCCGCCCGCGCCGTGCGCGAAGGCCTCGTCCCGGCGCCCGACGACGAGCGCCCGGCCTGAGGGCAGCGCCGCCCCGCGGCGACTCGGCCAGGGTCCGAACGGCACGGGTCCCCCACCCGTTTCGGTAGGTCGCCGTCCCGCTCGCTCGCGTGTGTCCAGGCACCCGCCGCGGCCGCACGCTCCCGGGGACTCCCCCGTACCGGAGGCAGCCATGGGCTACCGGATCGACATCGACCACGGCAACTGCATCAACTGCGGGGTGTGCATGGACGTGTGTCCTGTGCAGGCCCTCGACATGAGCCGCCCCGAGCGCGCCGGGATCGAGGCGGGACCGGGCGGCGGTCCCCTGCGCTGGACCATGGAACACCCGGTCCAGGTCGGCGAGTGCATCGGCTGCTCGATCTGCATCGTCGAATGTCCCGTCGTGGTCATGACGCTCACGACGGTCGACGGCCCGACACCGCTCGCTCCACGCCAGGGCCCGATCACCCGACCCGAACCGACCCATGGCTGGATCCCCTGGTCCTCGGTCACCCGTGAATCGCTCAAGCCGACGAAGGTCTCGCCGTGGGACGAGCTCGGCGGATGGCGCGAACGCAGCCGGCCGCAGCCCTGGCAGGTGTGGTCCACCATGGTCGGCGCCGACGTGCCGGAGCCGAACGCGCCATGCCAGACTGCCTGTCCAGCTCGGACGGATGCCGGGCGGTACGTCGGGCTCATCGCCCAGGGCCGCTATGACGACGCCTACGCCGTCGCCGCCGAGGTCAACCCATTCCCGTCTGTGTGTGGCTGGATCTGCACCGCACCATGCGAGGCGGCCTGCCGGCGCGGCACGCTCGATGAGCCGATCGCGATCCGGACGCTCAAGCGCTTCGCTGCAGAGCACGGGACGCTGCCGCCGATCGAGCCCCCGTCGACCCGCCGGTCGGAACGCGTCGCCATCGTGGGCGGCGGGCCGGCCGGCATGTCGGCCGCCTATTACCTCATCCGACTCGGGTATGGCGTGACCGTCCTCGAGGCGATGCCGATCCCAGGTGGCATGATGGCCATCGGGATCCCCGAGTACCGGCTGCCGCGCGAGACCCTGCGGGCGGAGATCGACCGGATCGTCGGCCTCGGCGTGGAGCTCCGGCTCGATGCGGTCATGGGTCGCGACTACACCCTGAGCGACCTCGAGCGCGAGGGCTACCGGGCCATCTTCCTCGCCACCGGCGCGCCCAAGAGCCGACGACTCGGCGTGCCCGGCGATCAGCTTCGTGGGGTCGTCCCGGCGACGGTCTTTCTCAAGCAGGTCAACCTCGGCGAGGAGCCTCGCCTGTCCGGCCAGGTCGTGGTCGTTGGCGGCGGCAGCACCGCGATGGACGCCGCCCGCTCAGCCCTGCGCAGCGGGGCCGAGTCGGTCACGGTCCTCTACCGGCGTGGGTTCGCGGAGATGCCGGCCCAGGCCGAGGAGGTCGAGGCGGCCCGGTCCGAGGGGATCGTCTTCCGGATCGGGACCGTAGTGACGGAGGCCCTCGGCAGCGATGGCGCGTTGACCGGGCTCCGGATCGCCGAGCAGGCGCCCACCGGCGCCCTGGAGGGCGGCCGGGCTGCCTGGGCGCCCGTCCCGGGCAGCGAGGCCACAATCGAGGCGACGACCGTGCTGGTGGCAGTCGGCGAGGAGCCGGATCCATCGATCCTGCCCGAGGGAGCGGGCATCGAGGTCAGCGCCTTCGCCGGCATCGTCGCGGACCCGAGGACCCTGTCGACCGGCCATGCCGGAGTCTTCGCCGGGGGCGACGTCGTGTCCGGCCCAAAGACCATCATCGACGCGGTCGCGTCCGGCCGGCGTGCCGCCGGGGCGATCCACGAGTACCTCTCGGGGGCTCGTGACGGCGAGGCCGAGATCATGGCGACCGTCCGGTACAAGACCCCGCCCGAGGTGAGCCTCCGGCTCGACCTCGAGCCGCGAGCGCGAGCACGCCAGCCGCTTGCCGTCTACCAGCCCGGGTCGTTCCGGGCCGGCCAGGCAGGCTTCGACGAGACGGTCGCCGTTGCGGAGGCATCGCGTTGCTTCCGCTGCGACGCCGTGTACGACTGCGCCACGGTCGCCGTGGTCGCGGGACGCGGGCCGGGTGACGGACCCGACCGAGACGCCCCGGTGCCGACGCTCCCGCGCCCGACCGGCGCGCCATCCGTCAACCCCGCAGCAGGAGGCGATCGATGACTCCCGACCAGGTCAATGGCTTTTTCGACTTCGGTGAGGGCTTCATCGAAGGCACGATCGGGGCAGCCCTCGTGGCCCTGTGGCTGCTGTCCCTGGCCCTCTACATGGCCCGGCCGTACATGGCCGGCAACGTCCACAAGTTCACGCTGCGGCTGGGTGCCGACCTCTGGTGGATGATCTACGTCGCGATCCGCGACATCCTGCTTGTCCAGGTCTTCCTGGGAAGCTTCATCTTCTTCTACCCGGATGTCGTAAGTGGCAAGGAGCTCCCGATCACCGGCGGGCTGGCCGCGGTGTGCGCCTTCGCGGTCCTGGTCATCAAGCTGATGAAGAGCGACAACGACGTCGGCTGGTTCCGAGTCCAGGTCCTCCTGCTCGGGCTCGGCGCAACGCTCTACATCGTCCCGTATTTCCTGGGCGTCCAGGTGACCCAGATCGGCTCCGATACGACGAATCAGCTTGCTTCGCTGCTGGTCAGCTCGCAGAACGTGGATGTCGCGCTCTGGCTGTGCTACCTGTCCGCCGCCCTCGTGGGCATCCTCGCCGCGATCGCGGTCGGCTATAACCTGCGCCAGGCCTCCGGGCACGCGCATCTCGACATTCAGAAGGAGTCCGCCCGATGACTGGCGACGAACTCGCGAATGCGATGACCTCTGGCGGGTCCGCCTGGCTCGTCCTGTCGATCGCGGCGATCCTGCCGATCCTGTGGTCGTTCGCGATGATCATGCACTTCGCCCGGCCGTACGTGATCCGCTTCCTGCAGTCGCTCACGCTCCGCTTCGGTGGCGACGTCTGGTGGCTCTCGTACGTGCTGATGCGCGATGCCCTCCTGACCATCGTGCTGGCCATGAGCGTGATCATGCTCATGCCGAACCTGTACATCGGGCTGGGGCTCCCATTGACCGCGCCACTCGCCGTGGTGGTCCTGCTCTGGGCGATGGTTGTCAAGCTGGTCCGCGACGCGGACGACGACCCGGCGGCGTTCCGCCTGGTCAGCGTCCTGCTGGTCGTCGCCTCGATCCTCTACATCGTCCCGCAGATCTACGGCCTGGAGTCGGCCGACCAGGTCGAATGGCTCGGCCAGTTCGGACTCGGCTCGATCCCTGGGGTGCTGACGGCGGCCAGCGGCGACCCGGCCGAGGTGAACGCGCTGGCGTGGCCGATCCTCGACCTCAGCCTCCTGCTCTTCGGGCTGACCTCGGCGGGCCTCTTCCTCCGGTTCCTGCTGGGGCTGGGGCGAACCGAAACGCCGGCCGTCGAGTCGCGCTCCTGAGTCACCGGCGGGACCGGCGCGGCCGGCCGGTCCCGCCCGCTACCATGCGGGCGTGCCGTCGCAGACGTGGGTCGAACCGGTCGTCCTGGAGGGGACGCGCGTTCGACTCGAGCCGCTCGGGCCGGAGCACCTCGCCGACCTGCTCCTCGTCGCCTTCGACCCGGCGCTCTGGCGCTGGACGATCATGGGTCCGCAGGACGAGGCCGGGTTCCAGACCTGGTTCGCCACCGCGCTCGCGAACGCTGAGGCCGGCACGGAACGGCCGTTCGCCACGATCGATCGCGCGAGCGGGCGCGCCATCGGGAGCAGCCGGATCCTCTCGATCGTCCCGGAACATCGCCGGCTCGAGATCGGGTGGACCTGGGTGGGCGTCGCGTTCCAGCGGACCGGCGCGAACCGCGAGGCGAAGCTGCTGCAGCTGACCCACGCCTTCGAAACGCTCGGCGCCAACCGCGTCGAATTCAAGACGCATGCCCAAAACGAACCGTCGCGCAACGCGCTGGTCGGGATCGGGGCCACGTTCGAAGGGGTCTTCCGCAACCACATGATCGTGCCTGACGGTTCGATCCGGCATTCGGCCTACTTCAGCCTGATCGCCGAGGAGTGGCCGGCCGCCAAGGCTGCCCTGGCCGCCCGGCTCAGCCGCTGACCCGACACGGCCGCGTTTCCGTGTCACCAACGACCGCGACCGCGCTATCCTCGGCGAAGGGCCTGCGCCGATCAGCGACAGCACAGGCCCGCAGCGTCAGTGGCCAGGTCGCCCACAGCTCGGAGGCATTGCCTTGAGAGGCTTCATCGTCGGGACCATCGTCACGGCCATCGCGTTCTTCGTACTGACCAAATTCCTCCCGCAGTTCGTTTCGTACGACGGCCAGATCCTGGGATTGCTCGTCCTGGCGGTCATCTTCGGCCTCGTCAACGGTTTCATCGGGCCGATCGTTCGGACCCTCGCCTTCCCGCTGACGTTCATGACGATGGGGCTCGTCGGGTTCATCATCAACGCTGGCCTTCTCCTGGTGACCGCGGCCTTCGCCGACGCCGTCGGCCTCAAGTTCACGGTCGGCCATTTCCCGCCGACGCTCCTGTCGGCGGATACGCTCGTCTCGGCGGTGATCGGCGCCATCGTGCTGAGCGTCGTCAGCACCGTCGTCCGGCTTGTCATCCACGACTGAGCTCGGCGGATCGTCGAGCGCGGCACGCGGCGTCGCGCTCGACCCGGCGATCTCTGACGCCCTCCGCCGTGCCGCGGCGGTGCACAGCACGCCGATCTATGTGACGGATCTCGCCACGCTCGACGCCGCCGCGGCGGCGATCCGGAACGCCTTTCCCTACCCGTGGGTCCGGCAGTACTCGGTGAAGGCCAACGACGTCCCGGCGGTCGTCGCCGAGGTGACCTCGCGCGGCTTTGGGGCGAACGTCGTTTCGCGCGGCGAATGGGCGGTGGCCAGGCGGGCGGGTGTCCCGAACGGCCGGATCACGCTCGAGGGGATCGGCAAGACGGACGCGGACCTGCGCGCCGCGATCCGCGCCACCGCACCCGGCAGTGCGCCACTGGCCTGGGTCGCGCTCGAGTCCGCGGACGAGGCCGAAGTCGTCAGTCGGATGGCGCGGCGAGCCGGCCTCGGGCGCGGGAAACGGCCGGCGCTCGACGTTCTGGTTCGCCTCAACCCGGACGTCGTCCCCGAGACGATCCCCGGGTTCGCGGTCGGCGAGGGAACGTCCAAGTTCGGGCTGACCGAGACCGAGGCGACCGCGCTGGTCGAGTGGCTCACAACCCATGCCAAGGGCTCGGTCCGGCCGCGCGGAGTCCATCTCCACGTCGGCTCCCAGCTGCGCGCCGTCGATGCGTGGCGAGACGCCGTCCGCCGGGCGCTGGCCATCGTCGGGCTCCTGCGCGGCGGTCTGGATCGGTTCGATACGCTCGATATCGGAGGTGGCTTCCCGGTCCTCCCGCTCGATGAGCCGGTCCCGGGGCCGGAACGCTTTGCCCGGGAGCTCCCCGAATTGCTCGAGGGGATCCCCGAGGACCGCCGGCCAACACGTCTGGCGATCGAGCCGGGCCGCGCGCTCGTGGCCCGCTCCGGCTGGCTCGTGGCGAGCGTCCTGCACGTGCGCGAGCGCGGCGGTCGCCAGGTCGTGATCGATGCCGGGATGACCGAGCTGATCAGGCCGGCGCTGTACGGCGCCCGTCATCCGATCATCGCGCTCACGTCGCTCGGTCGGGCGATCGCGGCTGGCGGCAGCGATGCGCCCGCCATCGAACCAACCGGGGTCGAGGGTCCGATCTGCGAATCGACCGATGCCCTCGGCGTCCACGACCTGCCGGCACTCCGGCGTGGCGATCTCGTGGCGATCAGCGACGCGGGTGCGTATGCCGCCTCCCTCGCCTCCACCTACAACGGCCGGCCGCGCGCGGCACAGGTCTTCATCGAGATGGACGGGCGCCTTCGGCTCGCTCGCCGAGCAGGGTCCTGATGGATCGCGCACGATGAGCGACATGTCCCGCCCCCACACCCATGCCCGGGCCGCGCTGGGCGTGCTCGCCGCGATCGTCTGGTCCTTTGCCGTCATGGTCAGTCCGATCGTCGCCGCGTCGCCGCCGCCCGGTCCGCCCTTCCCGGCACCCGAGAGCGGTCGGGCGGTGTACGACTATGCGGGCCTCTTCGCGGCCGGATCGATCGCCGGCGCGGAGTCGACGGTCGACGCGATCCAGGCGCGGACCGGTGCTGAAATCGTCGTCTACACGCAGGACAGCGGCGGTGCACCGACGACCGCCGAGACCGAGACAAAGGCACGCGCGCTGATGGACGCATGGGGCGTCGGGCGCCCGGGCTTCAACGACGGGCTCGTCATCTTCTTCGACATGGAGCCGGGCCTCCGGCACGGCCAGGTCCAGCTCTACGCCGGCCCTGGGTTCGAGGCTGCCTTCCTCTCGAACGGCGAACGCCAGGCGATCTTCCAGAACGACATGTATCCGGACCTCGTCTCGGGCAACTTCGACGGAGCCCTGGCGATCGCGCTGCAGAAGGTCGATGCGGCGGCGACCCCCGAGCACGCGGCCGCGCTCCAGCAGGCTCGCCAGCTCAATGCCGTCGTCGGGCTCGTCGGAGCGCCGATCGCGTTCCTGCTGCTATCCGGGTGGGCGTTCTACCACTGGCGCCGGTTCGGCAAGGACCCGGTCTACCTCGACGACGCATCGGTCCTGATGCCCGCGCCACCAGCCGAGCTGACCGCCGCATCCGGCGCGGTGATCATGGACGGCAGGACGTCCCGGCGCGCCCTGACGACCGCGATGCTCGACCTCGCCTCGCGCGGGCTGATCACCTTTCGAGAGGATCCCGGCGGCCTGCTCGCGTCGCGCAAGGTCGGGATCGACGTGCAGCCGGCCACTGGCGACGCCGCGATCGAGGCACAGCGCGCGCGCAACGCTCGACGCCCGATCGGCCCGGCCGAGGATGTCGCGCTCCGGAAGCTGCGCTCGCTCGGTGGCTCCGGGGACGCGGCATTCATCACCCCCGATGAGCTGCCGAAGTTCGGCGCCGACGTGGCGGCGTACGACAAGGCGCTCGAGGGGCACGTCGTCGAGCGCGGCTGGTTCGCTGAGCGGCCGAGCAAGGTCGTCACTCGCTGGACCGGTCGCGGCATCGTCGCGATCATCGCGGGTGTCATCGCCGTCGTCGCGGGGCTCAACATCCCGTTCTCCGGCCTGACCCTGATCGGTGGTGCAGCGATCGCCGGCGGGGTCGTCGTGATCCTCGTTGCGCAGGCGATGCCGGCCGTGACGATGTCGGGCGCGATGATCCGGGCGATGCTCGCCGCCTATCGGCGCACGCTCCAGAAGACGATGGC
>JBDTNS010000045.1:0-10603 GCA_039933675.1 Chloroflexota bacterium | reverse complement strand
ACGGCAAGGTCAAGGCGAACCTCGACATCGAGCTCGTCGTCGACATGATGAAGACGGCCCGCAACCTCGACATCGCGATCGTGGTTTCCGGTGACGGCGACTTTGCCCCGGCGATCCGTGCGGTCCAGGAGCAGGGTGTCCGCGTCGAGGTCATCAGTTTCCGGGGCAACACCAGCTCCGACCTGATCGAGGTCGCCGACCTGTTCACCGACATCGTCCAGCTCGCCCGCGTCGAGAAGGGCACGCGCTCGGGTCGCCGGGTGGCGGACGACGATGCGGATCTGTCGATGACCGAGGTCCCCGACAAGCAGACCGAGGGAACCGGCGTTGGTCGTGGCCGGGCGCGCGGGCGTGGCCGGGGCCGCGAGGCGGAGCCGGTCTCCGTCGCCGCTCGTGGCCGGAGTCGCGTGCGACCCGAGGTCCTCGAACCGGCAGCCCCTGTCACCGGGAACGGTGCGGGACTCGTCGCGTTGCCGGGTGAGCGCCTGGCGCGTTCCGCCGGCCCACTGACCGAGGCCGACCTCGCCCAGGCAGAGGTCTTCACCCTCGACGATCTCGACGATGTCGCGACCGACGCAGCCGCGCTGGCTGCCGCCGGCGACGAGCCTCGGACCGAGGATGGCGAGGAGCCGCGTCGTCGTCGACGTCGCGGTGGTCGCGGTCGTGGCCGCGGACGCGGACGTGCCGAGGACGGCCAGTTCGACGAGGCCGCCGAGGCCGCCGAGGCCCCGCCCCGTGCCGCTGCGGCCGAGGCCCCGCCCCGTGCCGCAGCCCCAGCCCCGCGCAGCGCGCAGATCGACGACGAGGACGACGACGAGATCCCGGTCGTTCCCGCGGCCCGCGGTCCCCGGACGACGCCGTTCGGTTCCGTCTGGGACTCCCAGCTCGGCACCCCGTCGTCGGCGGCCACGGCGCCGCGTGCGCCGCTCGTCGACGAGGAGGACTTCGAGGAGCCGGAGATCCCGGAATACCTCATCGCTGAACAGCGTCGGAGCGGCAATCGGGCGGCGCCCGGCGGCCGTGGCGGCGGAGCCCGCGGTGGGCGATCCGCCTACCAGTCGGCGATGGAGCGCGAGCGGTTCGGACGTGGCGGATCGGGTGGGGGCGGGATCAACCGCTATCCCGACGTCAGCGGACGGCCCCGGCCGAGCACCGCGCCACGGGAGGACCACAGCTACAGCCGCGGCGCACCCCGGCCGCCGGTCTCGGCCTCGCCGCCGGCACCGCGCAGCTCGAACGAGCCATGGAGCGATGTCCCGCCCGAGCTCGAGGCGCTGCTTCGGGCCCAGGTGGCGCAGAAGCCACCGGTCGGCCGTCCATCGACCGCGTCGCGGCCTGCTCCGGAACGGGCCGATCTCGACGCCGATACACCGGTGGTCGAGCCCGTCGGGGCTGCCGCAAAGCCGCGTGCGGCGCGCAAGCCGAGGGTGGCCGCCACGACACCGGCCGCTGAGCCGGTGGCGACCAAGCCGCGTGCGACACGCTCGAGTCGGGCCGCCACCGCGGTCCCGGCCGACGCGTCCAGTGGGGCCGAACCAACGGCCGGGGCAGGCTCTGCCTCGAAGGTCGTGAAGCCGCGGGCCACGCGCAAGCCGGCGGTGGCGAAGGCCTCGACGGCGACGGCCGATCTGGGCGCCACGCCCGAGGCGGCCGACGGGACCGCCGCGGCTGGCGTTGTTGCGGCGCCCAAGCGTCGCGCGACGCGGAAGACTGCGACCACCGAAACCCCCTGACCGTTCGCATGGACGGTGCCCGGACCCGCGGCCAGGCGAGCGCCCTCGCGGCGATCGCCACGATGGTCCGTGGGCCGGCACCACACGCCGTCCTGCTCGTCGGCCCCGATGGCGTCGGCAAGACGACGCTGGCGATCGACCTCGCGGCGGGGCTGCTGTGTACCGCTGCCGTCCCCGATCGGCCCTGCCGAGTCTGCCGGGCATGTCACCTGGTCGACAGCGGTAACCATCCCGACCTCCATCGCCTCGGTCCCGTTGGTCCTGGCCGCCAGGTGGTGATCGGCGGCCCCGATGCGAAATACCGCGGCGTCAAGGACCTGCTCACCGAGCTCCAGCTCATGCCGGTCGAAGGCGGGCCACGCGTCGCGATCATCGAAGGCGCCGACCGGATGAACGAGGACGCGCAGTCGGCCATTCTCAAGACGCTCGAGGAACCGCCGGCTGGCGTCACGATCGTGCTTTGCGCCGACCAGGAGGCACGCCTCCTGCCAACGGTCAGGTCGCGCTGTTTCCGCGTCCGCCTCGGGTTCGTTGGCGCGCGGGACATCGAGTCGATCCTCGCCGATCATGGCCTCGCGGATCCTCCCACCGCGGCCCGGCTCGGACGCCTGGCCGGGGGCCGGCCCGGTCTCGCGCTTGCGTTCGCCCGCGCGCCCGCCGCGGTCCTCATCCGCGCAGAGCTGACGCGGGTCCTGCTCGACCTCACCGATGCCCGCCCGTCGGCGCGGCTGGCGGCCGCCCGAGCCGCAGTCCCACGGGCGATCGCGCTGTCCGCTGCGTTGGCCGCACCCGATCCGGGCGCGGCACCCCGGGCCGCGCGTCGTCGCGGCGCGAAGACCGACCCCGTCTCGACCCCGGCAGTCCCCGCCCCGACCGGCGACGACGAGCCGGCGCCACCCGGCGACGAGGAGGTGACGCCGATGAAGACGCCCGCTGCCGAGCGCCGGCTCGGTGTCGAAATCCTGCTCGGTCTGTGGGCGGGCGTGACCCGGGACCTCGTCCTTGTCGGTGCCGGCGGGACGCGATCGGTCAACGACACGGTCCTGCTCGAGGAGCTGACGGCGATCGCATCGGCCATCGCCCCGGGGTCCGCCGCGACGTTCCTCGAGCGAACGGCGCGCGCGGCCGAGCTGCTCGCCGGGAACGTCTCGCCCGAGCTCGTCCTGGATTCGCTCGTCCTCGCCTGGCCACCGCGTGTCGAGGCGGCCTGAGCGGCGTGACGGGTCAGGACGACACCTCCCGGGCGCGTCTCGATGCCACCGCCTTCGGACGGGTCCAGGGCGTCGGGTTCCGCTATTTCGTGCTCCGCCACGCAGCCGGGCTTGGGCTGCGGGGCTGGGTGGCGAACACCCCGGACGGCGCCGTCCGGTGTGTCGCGGAGGGTCCGCGCGATCAGCTCGAGCGGCTTCTTGACCGGATCCAGGTCGGGCCGGAGTCGGCCACCGTGGAGCGCGTGAGCGAGGCCTGGATGCCCGCCACCGGGACACTCGGGTCGTTCGAGGTGCGGAGCGGGGGACATCCGGGGGACTGAAGGGGGACCTATCGGCCAAGTCCGACCGGACGGCTGGGCTATTCCATTCCTTGCCCCTGCCGCGTCATCGTTGGAGACGATGGACCCGAACCTTGCCGCCGAAGAGTTGCCAGCCCTCTACCGGGCTGTCCTCGACTGCGTCGGCCAGCTCGAAGCGAGCGGCAACCGCGAGCTCGCCTGCCGGATCCGGAGCGACGCCATCCGCATCTACTCCAAGTCGTGGGATGCGCGGGCGAAGCGCGACCTCGAGACGCTGCTCCGCCGTCACACGCCGGGAATCGTCATCGAGCGCGCACCGGGCCGCGGCTCCCGTCGACGGAACGTTCGCGCCGCCTGAGACGGCGACCGCCGCACGCGCCGCCTGAGACGGCGACCGCCGCACGCGCGGTAGGCTAATCCGCGTGTCGGGCGAGACGATCCAGGATGCCATCGAACGGGCGATCGACGCCTACCTCGTCCTCGCCGAGCTCGGCGAAGGCATCGAGGACGAATGGTCGTACGTCAACGACCTGACCGACGCCTGGCGCACCCGCTTCGACGAGGTCGTCGCCCGCCACGGCGGTGATGAGGCCTCCGACGAATCCAGCGCGGCGATCGACCGTGCGATCGATGAGATCCTCCGCATCGAGGACCCGCACCGCGCGATCGATTGGCTTTCGACCTTTCCACAGGTCGTGCTCGTCGCGCTCGGGGTGCGTCCGTGAGGTTCCAGGACGCAGCGCGCGACGCGCGGGCCGTCGTCTATGCGGGGATCCAGGCCGATCCGCAGGTCAGCCGGGCCGCGGCGCTCCTGGCCGACGCGTCCACGGAGCAGCGGCTCCTGGCTCGCGCGGTGATGAACGGTGAGACGGTCGATGCTGACGGCTGGCGGACGATGTTCCCGACCCTCTTCGGGCCATCCGTGCCGGCGGACGCCGATGCACTCGCCCGATCGGAGGCGATTCTCGACGTCGCACTCGGCGTCGCGGACCGCGGCGAGCAGGTACGCAGCCAGGTGCGCGGGGCGATCGTCGAGGAGTTGACCGCACAACTCCTGGCCAGGAGGGCGCCGCGGGGTACAGTCCACCGCGAGCGCCGCATCCTGTTCGATGGCGTGCGGGCGGAGATCCATCCGTACGACGTGACCGTCGAGCTCGACGGCGCGGCCGAGGCCTACGACTGCAAATGGGGCGCCCGTGGGATCAACGCGGACGTTCTGCATCAGCTCGACGACGCGCGGACGAATGCCGCCGAGGAGGATGAGCGGCTGGCGGTCGCGCTCGTCATCTTTGATGCCCGGCGTTCGTGCGACGTCCGGCTCGAGCGGCAGACCGCACCGCACGCGGCGACCGAGGTCGTTGCGCTCGAGACACTCGACTCGCTGGCCGGGCGCATGGCATGACTCGGGCGTGACCGCGCCCGAGCCGGATCGCTGCTCGGCGCCGTATCGCGTCCGGTTCGACGAAGGCGCGCCCGACGGTCTGGTCAGGACCTCCGTCCTGCTGCGCTACACGCAGGATCTGGCCGGGCACCACTCCACGGTCCGCGGCTTCGGACGCGACTGGTACGCGGAGCGTTCGATCACATGGCTCGTCCGCGCCGCCGAGGCCGCGGTGGCCGCCCCGATCGCGGTCGGTGAGGAGCTGATCGGCACGACCGAGGTCGTCGGCTGGCGACGCGTCTGGGCCCGGCGCAGGACGGAGTTCCGCGACCCGGCCGGCTCGCTCGTCGCGTGGGTCCACATCGACTGGGTCCTGCTCGACAGGCGCGGTTCGCCGACGCGAATCCCCGCCGAGTTCGAGGCGGTCTTCGGCGCGCCGATCGCGACCTTCGGTCTGGCGCGGGTCGATCTTGGGGCCGTGGCGGACGCGGCGGCCCGGACGACCTTCAGGGTCCGTCCGCAGGAGCTCGATCCGATGGACCATGTCAACAACGCGGTCTATGCCGACTGGCTCGACGAAGCGGTCCTCGCGAGCGGCGGCGGCGCGGCCGTTCGTGCGGTGCCGCGGCTGGTCCGTCTCGAGTACGCCCGGGCGGCCGAGCCGCTGGCGACCCTTACGGCCGAGACGTGGCCGGATCGGGTGGCATGGTCGTGCCGGATCGCCGAGCCGGATGGCACGGATCTGCTCCGGGCCCGCGTGGAGCCGCTCCCGGCGGTCTGAAGGCCGGTAGCTCGGGCCATGGCTCCGCGCCGGTCCGAGTGCGCTGCGCGTTCACGTGACGGCCGCCGCACTCATGCCGCGGCCCGGTCGAGACGGATCCGCCGCGTCCACGCCCTCAGCGCCTCGACGAGCTCGGTGAGGGACGCCCGCAGGTCCGCGTCGGTCAGGTTGCCCTGCGCGTCGAAATGGTGGCTTGCGCCCGCGATCATCAGTTCGGGGAGCGGCATCACGCACGCACCGGTGAAAACGAACGCGTCGCGCAGCTGGGCCTGGGCTCGCGCCGTCGCGCCGCCGCCGGTGCTTGCGCCCATGACCGCCACGGACTTGTCGCGAAGCGGACTTTCCTTGGCGGGGCGCGATGCCCAGTCGATGGCGTTCTTGAGGACGCCGGGCAGTCCGTGGTTGTACTCGGGCGTGGCGACGAGGAGCGCGTCAGCGCCCGCGATCGCCCGTTTCAACGCCTCCACCGAGGGCGGGTCGCCCGCATCCTCGACGTCCTGGTTGTAGTGCGGGAGATCGCCCAGATCGAAGGCCTCGACGATCGTTCCGGGCGGGGCGAGCTCGGCGGCTGCGCGAACGAGCCCCCGGTTATAGGACCCTCGTCTCAGGCTGCCGGCGATGCCCACGATGCGCAGCTCATCCACGGACAGGACCTCCCTTCCAATGATTTGCGATCACTGCAGCAGACGCTCCCAGTCGATCGGGACCCGGCCCTCCGGGCCTGGCACCGGCTGGTCGAGCGGGTGGTGGTGCGGCGGAGCCAGGACGGGTCTCTCGACGTCGGTCTCCTGGGCGTAGTCCCAGAACCAGTCCTCGCCTGGCTCGTAGCTCTGCGCGATCGGGTGCCCCACCTCGGCGGCGTGGCGGCTCGCGTGCTGCGCGGGCGACGAATCGCAGCAGCCGACGTGTCCACATGCGGCGCAACGACGGAGGTGGAACCACCAGCCGCCCGACGCGAGGCATTCAACGCAGCCCGGGCCGCTCGGCGGCACCGTTGGATCGACGGCGGATGTGTCGGCCATTGCGCCCTCCTTCGATCTGTCCTCCCGAATCATCGCGGAGTCCCGCGTCAGCTGCATTGCAGCCACCCCTGCTCTTGCTCTCAGCGTCGCCCGTCGGCCCGACGGCGTATCGTGAATCGACGATGACGTACAACCCCGATCCGCGCGTTGACGCCTACATTGATTTGCTGCCCGATTGGCAGCAGGCAATCTGCCGGGAGGTCCGCGAGCTCGTCCACGCCGCGGACCCGGACGTGGTCGAGACGATCAAGCGGACCCGGCAGCCGTACTTCGTGCTCGACGGCAACATCTGCGCCCTCCTCGCGGCCAGGGACCACGTCAACGTCTTCGTTTACGACGGCGCCATCGTCCCCGACCCCGAAGGGATCATCACCGCCGGCCACGACAACGAGACGGCCCGCACGGTCGGCTTCCGCCGCGGCGAACCGATCAACGCGTCGGCTCTCACCGCGATGTTCAAACAGATCATCGCCAACAACCGCGCCGGCGGCTGGCGCAAGATCAAGCGGGACGGCTGAACCGCGGTCTCTCTCAACCAGGTGCCCGATAGAGGGCGCGGAACAAACGAACAGCCCCGACGTCGGCCGACGGCACACTGGTCAGACCCCGTCCTCGGTGGAGAGGTCCTTGTCCTCCATCTCCCACGCATGGTCGAGCGTGTGGAATGCCGAGTGTCGGATGAGGAACGGCAGGGTCCATGAGCGCATGCGCCGGGCGATCTCGCCGGCGTTGTACGCGCGCATGGCAGCGACGTAGGACTCGCGATGCTCGCGCAGTCCATCCGGCGTGAGTGCCGCGCCCTCGGGTATCCGCAGACCGACCTGCCTCGCAAAGTCCTCGCTCTCGGTGCGGATGGTGTGGCGGATGATGTGGTCGCGGTCGCGCCCTCCCCCGCGCGGCCCCTTGCGCATCTCCGGCGACACCCGAGCCGCAATGTCGCCAAAGAACGCCCAGCACGCCTGCAGCAGCGTGATCCCGCGCTCGAGCTCGGCCTCGCTCATCGGCCCCTGCTCAGCCGCGGAGGGCGAGAAGGAGATGCCCCAGAAATCGGTCGAGCCCGTCCCGACCTTGTCCTCCACGATCTCGAAAGGCCCGGTGGCATCGAATTCGCGCGACCTCCCGGCGAGGCCCGCGACCGGCCGGTAGCGCGCTCGATAGGACTCGAGCGTCTGCAGGGCGAGGTCGGCGGTCTTCGCGCCGCGGCTCCACCCTGGCCAGTCGATGCTGAACGCGACCGAGCGCTTGTCCTTGGGCCCATGTTCGATGACCGTGCGGATAGGCATGCCTCACTATCGCATCGGACCCGGCAGGTGCGAAAGGGCGATACGAGTCCGGCTTGGCTGAGCCCGGCGGCGATGGCTGACGGCTCGGTCGGTGGGCTGCCCGACGCTCGGCAGGTCGTCATGCTTCTCGTGCGGCTCGCGGCAGAGCGGCGACCGCCCATTCGCCGAAGACGAGGCACGATGCGGAAGGGCTGAGCCGATTCGCATTGCCAGCCGGCAATGTCGCACAGGGATGTCACCTTTTCGCTAGAAGTGGCCCCTTTGTCATTGATGGACAGCGCCGTGGCCGTATCGGAACCGCGAGAGAGCGTCGAAGCTGTGTATCGGGCCGACGCGGAGCGGCTTTGGCGCGCGCTCTACGCCTTCGCTGGGGATGCGGACATCGCCAGCGACGCGGTCGCCGAGGCCTACGCCCAGGTTCTCAATCGTGGAGCGGCGGTTCGTGACCCGGCGGCCTGGACGTGGCGCGCCGCCTTCCGAATCTCGGCTGGCGCGCTGAAGGCTCGCGGTACCGGAGGTCCGCTGCCAGCGGTTCCAGTGGAGCATCTCGACCACTATGGCGATCCGGATCTTCTTTCGGCGCTCCGCCTGCTCCCCCACGCCCAACGAGCGGCCGTGATCCTCTTCTACTACGCCGACCTGCCGATTCGTGAGATCGCAGAACGCCTTGGGTCGAACAGCCTCGCCGTCCGCGCAAACCTGAGCCGAGGCAGGGGCCGCCTCCGCCAAATTCTGGGGGATGGCAATGGATGATCTCCGCCAGCGATTCGCGGCCCTGAACGACATTCGCATGCCCGAGTTGTGGGACGAGGTCGAGCGTCGAGCAGAGACGCTCAGGAACCTGGCGCCCGCCGAACGTCTCGCGCCGGCTCCACCCATGTGGCGCGGAACGATCGCCGGCCGGTCGCGGGGATCCTCCCGCCCCATCGCCAGCCGGCGCACGATCGCCCTGCTCGTGGCCGCCGCGATCACCGTCGCGCTGATCGGCGGGGCGATCGCCGCGGGGTCAGTCTTCGTTCACCGACCAGAAACTTCGCCCACTCCAGAAACCGCACCGACTCCATCAGCGTCGCTCACCCAGCCGGCCATGGGCGGGGGACTGTTGCTCGTGCGCGACGCAGTGCCGACCGTTGTGCCGCCCGACCCACAGGACTTCACTGACGGCACCTACAACCTCTACACGCTGGATATCGGGACGGGCACGAAGACGCTTCTTGGGACCGTGCCGTACCACTGGGCCACCAGCTTCCAACCTGAGTTCCAATGGGCGGCCGACCGGAAGCACGTCCTGATCACCGACCGAAAAGGAGGCGTGTGGGGTCTGTCCGGGCCCACAGACGCCGGGCGTCCGTTGGTCGCCGCCTGCTGCGGGCAGCCGAACACGGCTGACTGGGTTCTGTCGCCGCGAGGAGACCTGATCGCGGGGCTCCACTCTTCGACCGTCACGGTTCCAGGCCAGGACGGGCCAACAGACCTTCCGGACGCAGTCGTGATCTCAGCGGCCGACGGAACTGGCGTCAGGACGCGGCCGCTGCCCGAAGGTCTTCACTGGGACGCGAGCGGGATCGCCTGGTCTCCCGACGAGTCGGCGATCGCCATCGCCACGTGTGGCCCGTGCAACTACGCGCCACCTCGAGAGACCCCGACCGGCGTCGATCACGAGCATCTCTACATCGTTCCGGTCGATGGCTCTCCGATCCGCGATCTCATCGACGACACCCAACGCGGCTTCTTCGGTCCCACCTGGTCGCCAGATGGCGCATCGATCCTCGTCGTGCGGAAGGAGTGCATGCCGGGGACGGCCCTGCCGGGCTGCCAGCCATCCCATAGTCTCGTGACGGTCGTCTCGCTGACGGGCGGCGGCCAGAGCGTCGTGGCCGACGCGCCCGATCTGAGGTCAGCGCCGGCGCTCTCCCCAGACGGTCGTCGGATCGCGTACAGCATCGAAAAGATTCCCGCCGGTCAGGATCCCGTCGATGAGCAGGGCGGTGTCTTCGTCATGGACACTGACGGAGGCCACCTGACTCGGCTGAGCGATGGGTTCGACCCGCGGTGGTCCCCCGACAACAAGTGGCTCCTGTTCACAAAGGCACGTGGCGGCGACGTGTGGATCGTCGCGGTTGACGGTGGTGAGCTGCGCCCCATCGGGACCTTTGGAGCGGTGGCATGGTGACGCGAGGACGCTCGCCGCTCGGGCTGTTGGTGATGGCTGCGATCCTGGTAACCGCGTGCGGCTCGCCCGTTAGCCCGGCGCCCTCGAGCTTCGCGCCCGCGAGGCAAACGCCGTCGGCGAGTCCCTCGTCGGCGGCCGTCAGTCCGCTCGTCGGACAATGGAAGCTGAAGCGGTCCTGCGCCGCGATCGTCGCAGCGTTCGCCGACGCGGGCCCAGAGGTCGCAGACGCTCTTCCTAGGGACGTCAGTGGACCCGCGTGACCTCCGGTCCACACGTCCCGTGATGGCCGTCCAGGGGGATTGCATCTTCGGCCGGGGATGCCACCTGTTTGCGCAAGAAGGGCCAACCGATGTCGCCTCACCAACGGGAATCCTCGCGGGAGGTAGCAGCACATGAGGCGGCTCGAAGCACTCGGATTGCTTGTCTCGGTCGCGCTGGTCACCGGCGCCTGCGGGGAGGCCACGGTGACACCCTCCGGCACGCCGGCAACGCCATCGGCTGCCGTGACCCTGATGCCTACCCCGACGGTCACATCAGCGACGCCCACCCCGACGGTGACACCAGCTTCGCCATCCGTGCCACTGTCGGCTGCGATGAAGACGATCGGCCCGGCTGGCAAGATCGTGTTCTACCGCAGTGACACGGTCTGGCCGCCGCGGCCTTATCTGATCGATCCCGATGGCTCGAATGAGGTCGCCCTTGCGGAGCGCGGCGTGCTCC
>JBDTNS010000044.1:0-10614 GCA_039933675.1 Chloroflexota bacterium | reverse complement strand
TCGAGGTGTGGATCCGCCCCGACGACTCGGTCGCCGGGATGCGCTGGACGCGGTGAACGCCACCCTCGAACTTGAGCCGGCTGTAGGCGCCATCGCCGTGGATCTGAAGGATCGCCTCCTTGATCCCACCGATCCCGGTCTCGTTGAGGCTCAGGATCTCAGGCTTGAAGCGGTGCCGTTCGGCGTAGCGGACATACATCCGATAGAGCTCGGCCGCGAAGAGGGCGGCCTCGTCGCCCCCGGCACCACCGCGGATCTCCATGATCACATCGCGACCGTCGTTCGGGTCGCGCGGCAGGAGAAGGACCTTCAGCTCTTCGACGAGGCGGGTCTCATCCGCCTCGAGCCGGTCGATCTCCTCGCGCGCCATCGCGCGCAGCTCGTCGTCGGCCTCGGCGCCGTCGCGGAGCTGGCGAGCGCCGGCCAGCTCGCCCCGCGTGGCCTCGAGTCGCCGGAACGCCTCGACGACCGGCTCGAGCCTTGACAGCTCCTGGCCGAGCCGCCGGATCGCGGAGGGATCCGCCGAGGTCTCGGGCAGCGACAGGTCGGCCTGGATCTCGTCGTACTGACGCGCGACCTCGGCCAGCTTGGCGTCGAGATCGCTCATCGCCCGGGCGGCGAGTCGGTCGGCGCGGGCGGGGCGGCGGGCATGGGCGGGACGATGGGCGCGACGGGCTCGGTTTCCGCGAAACCACCAAGCCGCATTGGCCGCCGTTCGAAGTCGCCGGAACCCGCCGGGACGGTCTCGCCGTCCGCCTCGAGCGCCTGCTCCATCGAGACGATCGCGACCTCGATCATGTCGTCGGTTGGCCGCTTGGTGGTGATCTTCTGGACGAGCAGTCCCGGGTAAAGCAGGACCTTGACGATCGGGTTCGCGCGGTGCTTCGCCCCGAACTTGAGGATCTCGTAGCCGACCGCGGCGATGACCGGGATGAGCAGGATCCGGCTGCCGACCATGACGACCGGCGCCTGCCGCCCGACGAGCGAGAACGCGATGATCGAAAGCAGGATGACGATGACGAGGAACTCGGTGCCGCAGCGCTGATGGGCGGTCGGGTACTTGCGGACGGCGTCGACCGTCAGCGGATCGCCGGCCTCGAGGGCGTGGATCGTCATGTGCTCGGCGCCGTGGTACTGGAAGACGCGCGAGATGTCGGGCGAGCGGCCGATCACGATGAGATAGCCGAGGAAGATCGCGACCCGAATCAGCCCCTCGACGAGGTGCTGGACGAGGCCGTTGTCATTCCCGGAGGTCGCGACCGAGGCGACGAAGAGCGGCAGCAGGAAGAATATCCCGATCCCGGCGCCGAGCGTCAGGATGAGCATCAGCACGATCGAGCCCTTGCCGAGCTCGACGCCTTCGTCCTCGGCCTGGACGTTGGCGCTGCGCACGAGCCAGCGCGTCCCGATGATGAGCGTCTCGTACAGGACGACGAGCCCGCGGATGAGGGGCCACTTCGACCACCGCGTCCCGTGGAAGCCGGCGTCGAGGCGCTCGGTGGCGTAGACGATCTGGCCGTCCGGATGGCGCAGGGCGACCGCGATCGCGTCGCGACCGCGCATCAGGACACCCTCGATGAGGGCCTGGCCCCCGTACGTGTAGTTGGGCATGAGCGGAAGTCTAGTCGCTGCCGCGAATGGAGCCGGATTCAAAACGGCGGCCCGACGGTCCGCGAACGAGCGGCGAAGCCACGTCCGGTCGGGCCAGGTCGCGAACGCGACGTGCGGGTCGGGGCAAGATAGGTTAGTGGAGCAGGATCGGACGCCGAGGTCATCGCCGCTTCACGAGTCGAACCCGTTCTGTTCGCGGTCGTGTTCGATCGGCACTACGACGCCGTGCGTCGCCATCTCGCCCGTCGCGTCGGAAGGGACCTGGCCGCCGACCTCGCCGCTGAAACGTTCACGACGGCGCTCACTGCGCGTGGCCGCTATGACACCGCACACCGGGACGCGCGCCCGTGGCTATTCGGGATTGCAACAAACCTGTTGCGAAATCGTGCGGCGATCTCCTGGGACGCGGTGCCCCAGAGGGCCGGATCAGCTGCAAGCGATCGTGGCGAGGTGTGGCACCACCCAGAGATGCGCCGGGCCGTCGCGCTCCTGCCCCGGCACCTCAGGCTCATCGATTCTGTTCTCTGGGTGCAAGCTTTGCACGGGGAGCACACGCGTGCCCGATTCAGGCTCCGGAGCCTGTCAAGCCAGCCCGAGTTTGCACCCACAGCAACAGGAACCACTCGTGGACGCTCTCAACCCGTCGGTTTGGCCGAACGTTGCTGACGGTGCAAGCGACGCCCCTCGTCGGGAGCGAAACGGCTCGTTGTGTGCTCCCGGTACAAAGTTTGCTGCCCGTGCAATCGGCTCGGGATGACCGCGCGGTCGTGCCGCGTGTCAGTCCCGGGGCCGCGACTTAGCTTCGAACCTGCCGCTCGAGGCGCTTCTGGAAGCGCTCGACCTGGCCGGCCGTGTCGATGATCGTCTGCTTGCCGGTGAAGAACGGGTGGCAGTTGCCACACACGTCGACACGCAGCTCGGGCCGGGTCGAACCGACCGTCCACTCGGTTCCGCACGACCCGCAATGGACCTTGGCTTCGTAATACTTGGGATGGATATCGGACTTCACGAAAGTGTTCTCCTCCGACGCCGTCCGTGCCGGGCCATGGCCCAGCCGGTGGTCGCCGGCTCGTTCTCGGGTGTGTCTAGGCGCTCGTTGCGGTCGTCTCGACCGCCTCGACCCGGACGCGCTTCTTGGTCTTGGTGGCGTGTTCGAACTTCACCTTGCCGGTGATCGTCGCGAATACGGTGTAATCGTGGCCGAGCCCGGTCCCGGGTCCGGACAGGAACGTCATGCCACGCTGACGGACGATGATCGAACCGGCGTTGATGAGCTGGCCGTCGCCGGCCTTGACGCCGAGCCGCTGACCGGCGCTGTCGCGGCCGTTCTTGACGCTGCCGCCAGCTTTCTTGTGGGCCATCTGGTCTACTCGTCCTTCTTCGTGGCGCGGGTCGACTTCGGGGCGTCGGCCTTCGACTTGGTGGCAACGGTCTTGGCGGCGGTGCGCTTCGGTGCCGCGGTCTTGGCTGCGGGCTTGTCCTCGGTCCTGGTGCTGGTCTTGGCCTTGCCGGCGGTGGGCTTCGTCTCGGCCTTTGCCTTGGTGTCGGCCTTCGCGGTGGACTTCGTGTCCGCCTTGGCCCGAGCCTTGCCCTTGGTCGCGCTCGGCGCGGCCTTCTTCTCGGCTGCCTCAGTACCGACCGCGAGTTTCGCGGCGAGCGCGGCGTCCTTGCCGGCCTGTGTCGCCGCGGCCTCCTCGAGGCGCTGGCGCTCGGTCTTGGCGTCGCTCTCCGCCTTCCGGGCGGCCGTTGCGGCGCTCTTGCCGCCGAGCGTGATGTCGGCGATGCGCAGGAGCGTCAGCTCCTGGCGATGACCCTTCTTGACGCGGCTGCGTGCCTTGGGCCGGTACTTGAATGAGATGAGCTTCGGTCCGCGGGTCTGCCTGACGACTTCGGCACTGACCTGCGCATCCGCCACGAGAGGGCGGCCGATCGACGCATCGTCGCCGTCGCCGACGAGAAGGACGCGATCGATCGTGATCGTCTTGCCGGGCTCGACGTCGAGGAGCTCGACCTCGAGCTCCGTGCCGACCTCGACGCGATACTGTTTTCCGCCGGTCTCGATGACTGCGTACATGGATCCTCAGGGCTTGCATCTGGCGGCCGCGCGCGGCGACCGCGACTTCGGACGTGAAAAGGCGCGCGGCGAGGCCGACGCGCAGAACAGCGATTGTACGACTCCGAGCACGATCCGGTCAATCGAGGGTACCTGGACGGCAGCCCTTGTCCGATCAGTCGAGCTCGTCGGCGAGCACGAGGCGTTCGCGCACCATCGAGCCGATGACCAGGGCGCATCCGGCGGCCTCGCCGAGCGCCGCCACGACCTCCTCCGGTCGACCGGTGCCCAGGACCGGATGGAAGCGTGTCCGGGCCCGGATCTGCAGGGGCGGACCGGGCTGGGAGACGTGGACGTCGATGAGCAGCGGCCGGAGGTCGTAACGCACGACCGAGCCGGCCTTCGCGCGTTCCCGGGGGAGTGCCTCCGCCGCGAGCAGCGTCCGGGCGGCCGCCGCAACCGCAGGCGCCACGACCGCGGGCGCCACTGTCTCGCCGAGATCGATCCGGTAGTCGGCCGCAGCCACCTGGCCGGCCAGCGGCGGCCCACCGAGCCAGACGTCGTGGACGTCGAGGAGCAGCCAGCCCGTCGGCAGCTCGCGCTCGAGCGCCTCGCGCACCCGCCAGACCGGCCACGTCTCGTTCAGCACGATGTCCGCGAGCTCGTGCTCGGCGGCCAGGGTGGCCGGGATCGGGGCACCGAATGCGACGCGGCCCCGGGCGCGACCGATCGGGCGGAAGAACGGCAGCCCCGATGCCTCCATCGCGACCTCCCAAGCGTCGGCGAGGTCCCGCCCAGCGAGGGCCGGCGCGTCGGCGCCGCGCGCCAGGATCAACCGCCAGCGCTGCCGTGCGGGAGCCGCGACGGCGTCAATCGCAACATCGTCCGATGGGTCTGGCGGGGCTCCGGAGGTGGCTTCCACGTCTGGTAGTCTGCGGCAGCATGGAGGAGCCCGCGCCGTCGACCGTCGGAGATGCCACGAACCCGATGGCTCGCTGGGTCGCCGCCCTGCCTCCCCCACCGTTTGTCGATCCCTCGACGGGTCCGGGCGGAGGGTTTGCCCCGCTCTCGCCGCGCGTCGCGGTCCTGATCGGTGCCGCGATCGTCATCACGACCCTCCTCTGGATGGCCCGCGAGAGCGTGCAGCCGTTTGTCGTCGGGTTGCTGTTCGTCTATCTCCTCGACCCCCCGGTGCGCTGGCTCTCGCGCCACGGCGTCCGTCGTTCGCTCGCGATCCTGTTCGTCTATGTCGTCGGCATCGTGGCGGTCGTCGAATTCCTCGCGCTGACGTTGGCACCACTCGTCGACGAGATCCTCCGGTTCATCGCGGACTTTCCGAAGCTCGCCGCCGATCTCGACGCCCAGCTCAAACACCTCGGCGAGTTCTATGCGCGTCTGCAGATCCCGGTCGAGGTCCGCGACTGGATCGACGGCGTCATCGCGGGGCTCGGACGCGGCGCCACGGGCGGAGGGATCGATGTCACGTTCCTGCTCCCCGTCCTGACCGGCGCGGGCAGCCTCATCGGGCTCGTGTTCGGGTACGTCATCCTGCCGGTCTGGGTCGCCTACCTGCTCAAGGACAAGGTCGGGCTGGTCTCGGCGTTCGACCGCGCGCTGCCCGACACCTGGCGGTTCGACGTATGGGCGATCATCAGGACGATCGACCGGATCTTCGGGCAATGGATCCGGGCACAGCTGATCCTCGGCTTCACAGTCGGCATCTTCACATTCATCGGACTGACCGTCCTCAGCCAGGCGGTCGACCCGATCTTCGGGCGGTACGCGATCCTGTTGTCGGTCATCGCCGGCGTCCTCGAGCTCGTCCCGATCATTGGTCCGATCATCTCGGCCGTGCCGGCGGTCCTTCTCGCGGCGATCGCCGGGCCGGCGGCGCTCGTCGCCGCGCTGCTGCTCTACACGCTCGTCCAGCAGGTCGAGAACAATTTTCTCGTGCCGAAGATCCAGGGCGATGCCGTCGAGCTCCACCCCGCCGCGGTCATGTTCGCGATCATCGTCGGCGGTTCGCTGGCCGGCCTGGTCGGGGCGATCCTCGCCCTGCCGATGAGTGCCGCATTCCGCGACGTCGTGCGCTACCTCTTCCGGCGTCTGTCAGCCGACCAGCCCGAAGCACTGGCCGCCTCGCTGCGCAATATCGGGATGGGGCCGGCCGATGCCTGACCTGATCGATCCATACAAGGTCCTCCAGGTCGACAGCGAAGCGGAGGACGAGGTCATCCAGGCGGCCTACCGGCGCCTCGCCCGCAAATATCACCCGGACCTGGCGACGACCCCGGGCGCCGAGGTGCGCATGGCGGCAATCAACGCGGCCTGGGAGTTGATCGGCGACCCCGCCGCGCGCCAGGCATTTGACCGGACCCGGCGGCGGCTCGAGCACGCGCCGGTCGCGGAGCCTGGCCAGACTCCGACATCCGAGGCCAGGCCGGGCGCGGCGGGTGGTGGACCCTCGTCTGCCGACGCGGCCCACGCGCCACCGAGGCACGATCCGATCCGGCGCCAGGCGTCGCGGTACCCCGGCTCGTCGGAGTCGACGCCGCCGCCCGAGACGGTGTCGCGCGACTGGACGTCGGGGCGCTCGACCCATGGCGGCGGCTTCGACGAATCGATGCGCGCGGCCGAGGGGCTCGGTGCCGCTGGGCCACCGCCGGGTCGTCCGTCGGGGACCGTCCTGAACTTCGGCCGGTATGCCGGCTGGTCGCTCGGTGAGGTCGCGCGTACCGACCTTGAGTACATCGAGTGGCTCGATCGTGCGCCGATCGGGCGCAACTACCGCCAGGAGATCGACGAGATCCTGCGGGCGGGTGGCCGGCGCAAGTCGGCCTCACCCGACGCGACCGATCGGCGAGGCCTCTACCGGCGCCGGTAGGGGGCACGGATCGGTGCGACGCTACCAGGCGGCCCGAGTCTGTCGGATGTTGATGCTCTGGAGGATCCCGAGGCCGGCGGCCATGCTGACCAGCGAGGCGCCACCGTGGGTGACGAATGGCAGCGGAATTCCGGTGATCGGCATGATCCCGAGGACCATCCCCACGTTGACGACGAGCTGAAACAGGATCATCGATGCGACGCCCGCGGCGAAGAGCGTCCCAAAGGCATCGCGCGACCGCCATCCCGCCGTGAGCACCCGCCACAACAACAGGAGGAACAGGACGAACAGGACGATCCCGCCGATGAAGCCAAGCTCCTCGGCGAGGGTCGCGAAGACGAAGTCGGTGGCCTGAACGGGCAGGAGCTGGCCCTGCGTCTGCGTCCCGTTCGTCAGTCCCTTGCCGACGAGCCCGCCCGCTCCGACGGCGATCTGCGCCTGGTGGAGCTGGAAGCCGGCACCCTGGATATCCGGCGTGGCATTGAAGAAGGCCTCGAGCCGGGCCTTCTGGTAGTCGTGCAACAGGTACGTCCACGCAATCGGGATCATCGCGACCACACCACCGGCAATGATGAGAAGCCAACGGATGCTGGCACCCGACATCCAGAGCATCCCCGCCAGGATCCCGGCGAAGACGAGCGACGTCCCCAGGTCCGGTTGGAGCATGACGAGCGCGAGCGGGGGACCGACCAGGACGCACGCACCAACGAGCGAGAACAACGAGTCGAGGCGACCTTGTCGTGAGGCGAGGTAGGCGGACAGGACGATGATCATGAGGATCTTCGCGATCTCGCTGAACTGGAAGGTCAAGGGGCCGATCGACACCCAGCGCGACGAGCTCCCGACGCCACTGCCGATTGCGAGCGTGAGCACCAGCAGCCCGAGCTGGAAGGCGTAGATCGGCCAGGCGAGGGTCTTCAGCCAGCGATAGTCGAAGGCTGTCGAGATGATGAACACGACGACCGCGATGGCAGCCCACATGAGACCACGGCTGAAGGTTGTCCCCGCCTCGAGCGGCACGGAGCCATCCTCGACGCTGTTGGTATAGGCCATGACCAGGCCGATCGCGACGAGGAGGCCCGCGTAGACCGTCAACTGGAGGTCGAAGGCGCGCCACGCAGCACCGACGGAGTTGGCAGCCCAGTCGGAGACGCGCGCGGGTTCGGCTCGAATGACGCCCATCAGTTGCTCTGGTAGAAGTTGCCGCGCTTGAGCAGGTTCGGGAGACGGTAATCGTGCTGGATCCCGAAATGCATCTGGAGGTAGTACTTCACGATTTCGGTGGCGACGTTGCCCTTCGTCCGCGAGTCGTAGGCGAAGGCGAGGACGACGAGCTGCGAATCGTTGCCGTCGAACGACCCATGGCGCACGTCCTTCGGAACGAAGCCGACGAACCACGAGTGGAACGGAAGGCGGCCCTTGCTGTCTTTCAACCCGAATTCCGCCGTTCCGGACTTGCCGGCGACCTTGATCGGCAGGTCGACGAGGTTGTAGGTGTGCCGGAGCGTCACCGTGCTGCGCGCGGCGTTGCGCATCGTCTTGAGGACACTTGCCGGTACGGCGAGCTTGCGGATCACCTTGGGCTGGAACGGCCGAACCACCTTGCCGTCAGGCCCGACGATGTCGCGCACGATCTGTGGCTGGTAGAGCGTGCCGCCATTGGCCAAGGCGGCGTAAGCGTTGATCAACTGAATCGGCGTGACGACATCGTATCCCTGGCCGATCCCGGCCTGGTAGGTCTCGCCCGGGAAGATCTTCGATCCGAGGGCGTCCTGCTTCCACTGGTTCGTCGGCACGATCCCGGAGACTTCGCCCGGCAGGTCGATCCCGGTCGGCTGACCGAAGCCGTACTGTTTTGCCCAGTAGCCGAGCCGGTCGATGCCGAGCTTGCCGGCCATCTGGAAGAAGAACGTGTCGCTTGAGTGGCCGAAGCCGCAATAGATGTCGCAGGCCCCGAACCCGCGGTGGTTCCAGTCGTAGAACCGCGTCGAGCCGAGCGTCAGGTAGCCCTTGGTCGCCACCTTCGTCTTCGACGTGATCTTTCCGTCCGCCAGCACGCCGGAGCCAGCGACGAGCTTGTAGGTGGAACCTGGCGGGTAGTGCGCCTGGGACGCATGGTTGAGCAGCGGCTTGTCCGGGTTGTTGAGCAGCTTCGCATAGTCGGCGTTGCTGATCCCCCGAGCGAACTGATTGTTGTCATAGGTCGGGAGACTCACCAGCGCAAGAATTTCGCCGGTCTGCGGGTTCATGACGATGACGACGCCGCGCTTGATCCCGACGGTCTTCATCGCCCACAGCATCGCGGTCTGCGCGTAACGCTGTTGGGTTGTGTCGATCGTCAGGGTGAGCGAATCGCCCGGCTGCGCCTGCCGGATCGCCTGGAGAACCTGCGTCTTGCGTCCCGATGCGTCCTGTTCGATGCTCTGACTTCCGTAGATGCCGCGAAGTTGCGTTTCGTATTGCGCCTCGAGTCCGCTCTTGCCCAGGAGATCGTCGGGAAGGTACCCGTCGGCCTTGAGTCGCCGCAACTGGTCGCCCGAGACGGGCCCCGTGTACCCGAGTACCTGCGACATCAACGGTCCATCGGTGTACTGGCGTCTGGCTTCGACGGCCACCTCGACACCGGGCAAGTCTGCGCCGGCCTCGGAGATGAGGCGAGCGGTGCTCTCGTTCACGTCGGCCGCGATCCGGACGAGGTCGAAGTTCGAACCCGGGTTGCCGTCGATCGTCGAGTTGATGTCGGCGGCCGGCATCCTGAGGAGTGCCGCCAGACGCTCGACCACGACGGGACGCTGGGAGAGCGGAAGCTCCGATGGTCGCAGCTTCACCACGAATGTAGCCACGTTTGTGACGAGCGCACGGCCGTTGCGATCGTAGATCAGACCTCGCGGAGAGACGATCGGCTCGAGCGCCGTCTGATTTCTCGACGCCAGCGTCGCAAGTCGGCCGCCGTCCACAACCTGCAGATAGAAGAGGCGGGCCGTCAGTCCGCTCACGGCAATGACGATGATCAGGACGAAGCTCAGGAATCGGGAGAGGCTGCGCACCGGCATCGGGCGATCGTCGAGGAAGTTGCTCACCAGTCGAGCCGCTCGGACTCGGTTCGACGATCGTGAATGGAGATCGCCAGCGGTCCGATCAGCGCGGCCAGCACGGTATCGAAGACGACGCCGGGCAGCAGCACCTCGATCGGCGTGGCAGCGGGGATCGGCGTTCGGAGCGCGTTGAAAGCGGCCAACAGGATCATCGAGTAGACAAGGCTCAAAAGAATGGCTGCCGCAACCGGGACGAAGGGACGGAGACGGATGAACAGGCGGCCCAGCACGGCGGTGATGCCCATGCAGAGCAGGAGGGCGAACGCAGTCGAACCGAGCGGTCGTTCGGCGAGAACATCGACGACCAGGCCTCCGACGAAGGCCCACGTGAGACCGGCCTCGAGACCAATCCCGACCGTAACGACAATCCCAACAACGAGAACAAGGTGCGGCTGCGCTGTCCCGATCCGGAAATATGGACCAACGGTCAGTTCCAGTAAGGCCATCACCGTCGCACCGACCGCGGCGAGCAGCAGGGTCATGGAGCGAGTCGGTCCTCGGGCTAACGGCCTAAGGTCGCGCCCGCCCGCACGGTCCTCGAAGGATTTGGTCGAACGGCGGCGACCTCGGGTCGAAGTATCCCACGGACGCGGGATCAGGGCAATGGAAGGGGAGGGCCGATGGTCCTGGGCCAAAGGTCGTTTCCCCCTCCCGCAGCGACCGCGGTGGCGCAATTTGGTCGGCGTCGTACCCGCCAGGAGTGACAAGTTTCACGTGAAACGCGGGACGCCATCGCCAGGTTCGGTGTCCCTGACCCACGAGACGGGCCGGCGAACGACTCGGTGCGCCAAGTTTCACGTGAAACCTGCCCGATCATCCGGCCCACGGAACCTGCCCGGGCGCCTGGCGACTGTTTCACGTGAAACCAGCTAGCCCGCTCAGGGAGGCCGGCCCGGATGGTGAGCGCCGGTGCATGTCGAGATATGCGCTCGTCAAGCGTCGCGGGGCAGACTCGGTTCAGTCACGTCGCC
>JBDTNS010000043.1:0-10899 GCA_039933675.1 Chloroflexota bacterium | reverse complement strand
CCCCGACCTGGCCGAGCAGGACGACCGAGACGTTGTTGATGCCGGTGCCGCCGTCGGGTGGGGTCGCGGGCACCCGCCCCGCGATCGGCCACAGGACGCGCATCCCGACCTCATCGACGGCAAGACGATCACCCGCCGCGAGGCTCGCTCGTGCGGGCGCCCCGATCGCCGACAAGGTGCGCTGCCACGCCGCGTAACCCGGTCCCGGCCCGATCATCCCCGGCTCGTAGACCCGGTTCACGTGGTAGCGCGCCAACAGAACGGCGAGGCCGGCGACGTGGTCCTCGTGCGGGTGGGTCAGGATGACCGCGTCGATCCGCCGATCCCATGGCGGAATCCGTTTGTCGAGCACGACGAGCAGGCGATCCGGATCCGGTCCGCCGTCGATCAGCAACCGCCCGCCGCGAGAACCTTCCACGAGCACCGCATCACCCTGACCGACGTCCATGATCGAGATGCGCGGGATCCCGCTTGGTCGGGCGGCGACGACTCCACTGGTCACCGCGACCGCCACGATCAGGGCTCCGACCGCGGCGCGCCGAGTCGTCCGGCCGGCCGTGGCGACCGGGCTCGAGGGCGCCGTCGGTAGCGGACTCGAGCGGCCGGCTCGACCGACGGCGCCACTCGTCCGACCGAGGCGTGCTCTACGACGCCGGCGCCACAAAGTCAGTGCGACCAGGCCCAGCGTCGCGACACTCGCCGCAAGCAGGTCGAATGGCGCAGCAAGCGTGACACTGGCGTAGGGCAGGCTCGCGGCGGTTTCGACGACCGCGACGAGGGCTCGCAGGATCACCCAACCCGGAGCCGCGAGGACTGCGCCAACCATCGATGGAGCCCCCGCGAGGACCAGGGCGCCGCCGACCAGCGCGACGACCCCGGCCACCATGGCGGGCGCCACGAGCGGGACGACGACGAGGTTGACAACCGGCGAGAGGATCGCCAGCCGCCCGAACGAGACGAGCACGATCGGCAGCGTCGCGGCCTGTGCTGCCAGCGAGACCCCGAGGCTCTCCGCCAGCCACCTGGGCAGCCGGCCGCCACCACATCGTTCGAGCCAGTCGGTAAGTGGCGTGGCCCAGGCGATCAGCCCGGCCGTGGCGAGCGACGAGAGCTGGAACCCGGCGTCCCCAATGAGCGCCGGGTCGGAGACGAGCAGGAGCGTCGCCGCCCAGCCGAGCGCGGCACCGGCTCGTCCCGCCCGGCCGCTTTCCCGCGCGAGCAGGACGACACCGGCCATGAGCGCCGCGCGAATGACCGAGGCCGACGCGCCAGCGAAGGCCACGTAGGCGACGATCGCCACCATCGTGACGACCGAACGCCGCCGGCGCCCGAGACGACCAGTCAGCGCGGCGATCGAGGTCGCGACGATCGCGATGTTCCAGCCCGAGATCGCAACGACGTGGCTGACCCCGGCGGTCGTGAACGCCGCGGCGAGATCGCGATCCACGAGATCGCGCAGACCGATGAGAATTCCGGCGGCGAGACCAGCCTCGGGCTCGGGGAGCACTCGCGCGAGTGCCTCGGCGGCGCCGCGCCGAAGCTCCTCGAGACGTCGTCCTGGATCATCGGGTGCGGCCTCAACCTCGAGCGTTCGCGAGGTGAGCGTCCCGACGGCGCCGATCCGCGAGAGGTAGAGGCCGTACGACGAATCGGGGCGCGCGCGGATCGAACCTTCGACGGCCACGATGTCACCGGGCATCACGGCCGGGTATCGCGGCAGGGTGGCGGCGACGCGGAACGGGCGCTCGGCACCGGTCGGCGGCGTCGCGAGCGTCGCGGTCTGCGAACCATCCCTCGGTGAGCTGACCGCCTCGACAACGAGCTGCCACGGGCCGTCGCCATCCGGTGGCCGATCCAGAGGCAACGGGCCGGCCGGCACGACCGCCAGGCGGATCGCGATCAGCCCGGCCCCGATGACAACGGGGAGGAAGAGTCCGGCGCCCGATCTGGCGCGCGTCTCGCCCGCGAGCAGGACCGCGGCGAGCGCCAGCGCGATGGCTGCACCGAGATGGTTCGGGGCGACCTGGCCGGCCGCGACCGCGGCGGCGATCGCGCCGATCGCGAGTCGGCTGCTGCGTCCCACCTCAGGAGACCGTGACGAGGTCCTTGAGTTGGGCGAAGGTCTTCTCGCCCACGAGCTTCCGCGTCCGGAGATCCTCGACCGCGACGAACGGCTGCTGCTCGCGCGAGGCGACGATCTTGGCGGCTGTGACGGGGCCGATGCCGGGAAGCGTATCGAGTTCGCCAGCGCTTGCGCGATTGAGATCGACCGGGCCGGTCGTCGAACTGCCGCCACCTGCGCCGCCCCCGCCGCTCCCACTCGGGCGGACCGTAGCCGTCGCCACGTCGTCGCGCGATGGGACCCGAATCTGGTCGCCGTCCTTGAGCGGCGCCGCCAGATTGAGGTCATGCGCGGCACGCGCCGCGTCGACGCGCTGGCCGTAACCCCCGGCCGCCGCCACGAGGTCTCCGACCCTCGATCCTGCCGAAAGCCGGAAGACCCCCGGCCGGTCGACGGCGCCGACGATCTCGACCACGACGACCTTCGCGCTGGCCGACGCCCTTGGCACGCCGGCGTTTGGCGAGCCGCTCGCCAACGATGCGCCGCCTTCAACGGCGACGACCCCGGCCGAACCGGACCCGAAGGCCATGACGAACGCCCCGACCACGAGAACGAGCACGATCAGGGCGATCACGACCGACGTTCCAGGCACCGCGATCACCCGACCGGCACTGCCTCCCGGCGGCATCCCCGTATCGGGCGCGATGCCACTGGCCGCCGGCGTCGGCTCCGGCAGATCCTCCAGGACGCGCCAAGGCGTCGCACTGGGCTCCACGCATCGACCTCCCCGGCGGGATGGTCGGGCGATGACCTCGACAGGACGCGACGTCTCGCCACGTTGGGGGCACTTCCGACGCGGCGAGACGTCTCGACGAACTCTAGTGGCGCCGACTTATCTGCCGCTTAACGAATGCGCCGTCAATCTTGCGCCGTCTGACCTGCCCGAGCGGGCCGGTCTTTCAGCGGAGAACGAGAGAGGCGCCGGCGCTATGCTCGTGCGGAACATGAACCGAACGACCGACACGCTCGCTCGCCTCCCGATTTTTGCCAAGCTCGATCCGCGAAGCCTGGAGGCCGTGGCCACGCTCGCACGGGACATCTCGAGATCCGCCGGGACCGTGCTCATCCACGAGGGTGAAGCGGCGGAATCCTTCTACGTCATTGTCTCGGGCACCGTTCACATTGAGCGCGACGGCCGCTTCGTCCGTTCGATGTCGGACGGCGGCTTCCTCGGCGAGATCGCCCTGCGCGAAGGGACTGACCGCACGGCAACCGCGACGTGCGTCACCGATTGCGAGCTCATCGAGCTCGGCCGCCACGAATTCGGCCGGGTGATGGCGACCTTCCCGGACGTGCGCGCCCGGGTCGAGGCCGCCGCCGCGAGGCGCCCGCACGCGGACGACCTCTAGTCGCCGAGCCCGCATGATCGAGCGACGGATATCGCCGCTCTCGCTGATATACCCGCTGATCCTGGGCGCGGTGGCCTCGTTCCTCCTCGTCGCGCCAATCGGCATCGGTGGCGACCTCCAGTTCGGAGCGTGGCTCTACATCGGCCTCGTCATCGCTGCCGTGACGTTCGCGATCGACCTGTTGCTCCGACGGCCATTCGGGCGCCTGGCCCCGCCACGCGCGTTCCTAGTGATCCCGATCGCGGCCGGCGTCGGGGGGATCCTCGCCGGGTGGTGGGCACTCACCAACACGATGGGCGGACCGGTTTGATCACCGTCCCTCGGCGTGAGGGGTTGCTGATTCGCGACGCGTAACATCGGGCAAGCCACGGCGTCTCTCGGACACGAAAGGTGGCGACCAATGCCCAAGTCCCTCGCCGTGCTCGGATTGAGCGTCCTGCTCGTCGCATGCGGGAGCTCGACGACCTCTCCATCCGCATCGACGCTCGGACTCCCCTCGTCGCTGAGTGAGAGCCCTGCGTCGAGCCTCACTTCGCAACAGCCAACAATCCCGCCACCGGCGCCGACCCCGTCTCCGACTCTCTCTGCTTCCCCCTCCGTGTCACTGTCAGCGTCCCACCTCCCCATCAAGGGATCCGACCCGAACGCTGGGGTGGGTATCCGGATGGCACCGGGGCCGGACAACGGCACCTACGTCTCCATTTTCACGGAGGGCGGGCCCGACCGTGGTCATGTCGTCGCTCTCCTCGACAAGGCTGGCAAGCCGAGCCCGGGCTGGCCGGTCCTGCTACCCGGGGTGTACGGCTGCGATCTCCTGCTTCCGGTCGACGATGGTTCCGTCCGGGTTGTATGTGATGCATCGTCGGGGGATGTTCAGATTCGGCGCGTGTTCGCGCTCGATGCGAATGCCCGGTTGCTGCCTGGCTGGCCGATCGATGTCGGCGACATCTACACCGGTCGAATGATCGGCACTGACCTCAGGACGGTCGAGATCGTCAGGGTCGCCGACGGGGCGACTGGGCCAGAGCTCGTCCACATGCTGACGATTACGGAGGACGGCACGACCCGGCGGGGCGTCGATCTACCCACCTTCTGTTGTGACTTTTTCATTGGGCCGGACGGGACCGGCTGGGCAACGGGACAGCGAGATTGGGATACATCGGTGAAGACCGATGTCGCGGCATTCGACCTCGATGGGCCGCGCGCCGGTTGGCCAAGGACGTTCGACAGCAACGCCTCCACGCCGGCATTCGACGCCGCGGGGCACTTCTTCATGGTGGTCGGCTCTCCGATCAAGAAGCCGGATCGCACGGTCGTCCTCGATCGCGACGGTCGGATCCTCCCGGCCGGTTCGGACGACCTGTCCATCGTCTCGTCGACGACCCGGAATGGCGCGGGAGACACGACGCCGGGAGAGCCGACCGTCGCCGCCGACGGAACCGCGTTTGTAGTCAATACGGCTGGCGGTGCCACGACCATCGTGTCGCTCGATCCGTCCGGTCAACCGCGGGCAGGATGGCCGTACCGGTCAGCGCTGCAGATGCAATGGGAGGGGTTCTGTGGGGATGGCGACACCGGTTGTGGCCAGGCACGCGCGACCCCGGCGGTCGGGTCGCGAAACACCCTGTACCTGCTCCAGGCGGCCTCCGGTCCCTCGACCGGTGGAAGCATCGTGGCAATCGGGGCGGATGGTCATGTGCTAGCCGGCTGGCCCGTTCGCCTGACACGAGCAGGATCGCAATTCGCCTCGATCACTGTCGCCCCGGATGGAGGCGTCTGGGCCCTGGCAATCGAACCTGAGAGCCGAGGCTACTCGGCGACCGTCCTCTCGATCGCCGCCGACAGCAGCATCCGCTACAGCACGACGCTCGTTCAGCCCTAGCTGCGGGCTGGTTGCGCCCGTGGCGGCGTCAGCCCTCGGGGTCGAGCTTCAGCGCCGCCGAATTGATGCAGTAGCGCAGGCCGGTCGGGTTCGGGCCGTCGTCGAAGACGTGGCCGAGGTGGCCGCCGCAGGCCGAGCAGATCGCCTCGGTCCGGGTCATGAACATCGAGCGGTCCTTCTCGGTCGCGACCGCCGCAGGATCGGCGGGCTCGAAGAAGCTCGGCCAGCCGGTTCGCGAATCGAACTTCGCGTCCGAGCGGAAGAGCTCGGTGCCGCACCCGGCGCATCGATACGTCCCCGTGCCGTGCTCGTCCCAGAGCTCCCCGGTGAAGGCCCGTTCGGTGCCCTTGCCGCGCAGGACGCGGTACTGCTCGGGGGTCAGTTCGGCCCGCCAGTCGGCGTCCGTCTTCGAGGTGAGGGGAGTGGGGACAGGGGTCGAGTCGGTGTCACGCATGGGATCATCCTAGCCGCGCCTCGTGTCGAATCGATGACGGCCTCCGCACCCGGGAGCATCACCACGCAATGACGAACTTCGTCCCCGATGACTTCGCGCCGCCGGCCGGCCTCGACCAGGCCGCCTTCCTGCTGCGACCGCTCGGCCCCGAGCACAACGACGACGACTACGCCGCCTGGACGTCGAGTGTGGACCACATCCTCGCCACCGCGGGGTTCGCTGGTGCCAGCTGGCCGCATCCGATGACCCCGGAGCAGAATCTGGTCGATCTGATCCAGCACGCCGACGACTTCGCCGCACGGCGAGGGTTCACCTACACCGTGCTCAACCCGGCCACGGGGAGCGTCGTCGGCTGCGTCTACATCTATCCAACCGAGCGCCCGGAATTCGACGCTCGCGTCAGGTCGTGGGTGCGTGCGCAAGACGCCGACCTCGATGTGGTGCTCTACGGAGCCGTCAGGGATTGGCTTGGGTCGGCGTGGCCGTTCGCGCGAGTGGACTATGCCGCGCGGTAGTTACCGCCGCCGGTCAGGTGAACTGGGGCGTGAGGCGCTCCCAGTCGACCCAGCGGGAGCCGTCCCACCAGCGGTGCCAGACGGTGCCGTCGACGCCGGGCGCCCATACGTCGATCCGGTCGGCGCCCCAGGATGATGCGGCCGGCGCGCCGGTCAGCTCGCCGCCGAGCGATTCCCAAGGGTGCCAGGCCGTGCCGTCCCAGTAGCGATTCCAGAGCGCACCATCGGAAAAGATCGCGAAGACCTGCAGTTGGCCCGCTGCCCAGGCGGTCGCGGCCGGCGGCGACGCAAGGGTCCCGCCGAGCGATTCGGGCCCGAGCCAGCTCCCGTCTTCGAATGCGCGATGGGCGAGCGTCCGATCGGCGGCCACCCAGAACAGATCAATCCGACCCACGCCCCAGGAGACCGCGGCGGTCGCTTTCGGCAAGTGGCTCCGTGCCTGCACGCGGGGAGGCTATTCCGTCGGCGCGAGGGCGCGGCCGAGATCGTCGGCGACGCAATCGTCAAGCCGGCGAACCACAGCCGCGGACCCGCGGCTCAACGCCGCGAGGACGATCGCGGCGGGTCGGCGCAGACGCGACGGAGTGGTCACGCGGGTTGCGCGAACCTCCGCCTCGAGGCGGGCCTGTCGTGTGGCGCGCTCGCGATCGTGCGCGACTTCAAGTGCGTAAATCGTCCAGGGATGCACGGCTAGGTCTCCGATCGGGATTGATTCACCGGCGGCGGTCGTTCAGCACGTTCTCGCGCGAATCCTGACCCCAGGTGATGGCGGCGAGGTCGAGCACGACGAGCGCGACTGCCACGATGGCGATGACGATGAGGATGCCCATGACGCTGCTCCGTTTATGCTAACCCGTTTGCACGGCTTAATTGGTTACTGCTGAACAATACCCCCTTGCGCGTAACCTGTCAATAGGACTAAGGTGGTTAGTGCCATGAAGATTCACGAACCCGATCCGGCCGCTCGCGGCCACGCCCACGACGTCGATGTCGACGACACCTTCGACTTCCTGAACACCGACGACACCGAGAATGGTTTCCCGGTTGACCGGCTTCCGACGCTCGACGACGCACTTGCCTGGTTCGTCGAACGTGGCGTCATCCACGCGGAAGGCGCCGACCGCGTCCGCGCCCAGGTGTCGAACCGCGACCCGCTGATGGCCCGCGACCTCGCCCGGGTCCACGCGGTCCGAACCGCCCTGCGCGAGGTGGCCCGGTCGATCTCGGAGCACCGGGCGCCCGACGCCGGAGCGCTCGACACGATCAATCGGGCGCTCCATGCGCGCCAGGTCATCGAACTCGTCCCGGCACCCGACGGCTGCCGCGTCGACCACCGCCACGTCGGCGACCCGGTCGACGATGCGCTGGCGCGGCTCGCCGACCCCCTCGTCACGGAGTTGACCGCGGGGCATCCGGACCGGATCAAGCTCTGCGCGAGCGAGACCTGCGAGTGGATTTTCTATGACGCGTCCCGCACGAGTCGGCGTCGCTGGTGCGACATGGCGACCTGCGGTAACCGCGCCAAGGCTGCGCGCCACCGCGCTCGCGGGCGGGCTGCCGCCCATGGGACGCCCGGCGCGACCCTCGAGGTCGGCCCCGAGTCGGCGACCGCGGCGAGCGCCTGAGGACTACTCGGCCGAGGGCACCTGGGCGAGCACCGACTGGATCGCCTGCGCGGCACCGAGGAGCGCGGCGGATTCGGCCGGGATCACGATCTTCGTATTCGGGCTGAGCGCGAACTTGCCGAGCGTGTCGAGCTGGAGGATCGCGACGAGCGTCGGGTCCGGCGCGGCCGCCTTGATCGCACCGTAGACGGTCTCGATCGCGCGAGCCCGGCCCTCGGCTTCGAGGATGGCCGCCTGCCGGTTGCCCTCGGCGATGAGGATCGCCGCCTGCCGCTCGCCCTCGGCGCTCTTGATCGCGGCCTGCCGCGCGCCGTCCGCCACGTTGACGGCCGATTGCTGGAGTCCCTCGGACTGGAGGATCTTGGCCCGCTTCTCCTGGTCGGCCTGCTTCTGGAGGGCGAGCGCCTGGAGGATCTGCGGCGGCGGCGTGATCTCGACGATCTCGATCCGATTGATCCGGATCCCCCATTTGTCGGTGACGGCTTCCATCTGCTCCTGGACATCGATGTTGATCCGCTCACGCTCGGATAGCGCCTCGTCAAGCGACAGCGTGCCGATGACCGAGCGGAGCGCCGTCCGGGCCAGTGCGTCGATGGCGACGTCAAAATTGGCGATGCTGAAGAGTGCCTGCTTGGCGTCCACGACCTGGGTGAAGATCGTCGCGTTGACCGATACGACCACGTTGTCCTTGGTGATGACCTCCTGGCGATCGCCCGGGCGCGGGAATTCGCGCATGTCCACGGTCACGAGAGCGTCGATGAAGGGCGCGATGATGACGAGCCCGGGCTCATGGATGGCACGGAATTCACCCAGCCGCTTGACCACGCCGACCGACCCCTGCTGCACGACGTTGACGGTGTTGCGCAGCAGGTAGTACGCGAACACGATGAACAGGAGCGCGACAACCAGGGCGACGATCAGCGTGACGGTGGCGGAATCCATCTCAGCTCTCCGGGGTGACGGACCCTTCCGGGGGTCGGACCATGAGCGTCGTCCCGCGGACGGCGTCCACGATGACGGGGGCGCCCGTCGCGATCGGCCGGCCGTCCGAGAACGCCAGCCATGTCTCTCCGGCGAGCCGGACGTGGCCCGGATGGAGCTCGTCGCCGACCTCGTCGACGGCGAGCGCCCGTTGACCGACGAAGCCACCATGGACGCCGGGCGTCAGCGGAGGTTCGCCGCGTCGGCGCAGGCGCCGGCTCAGGAGCGGGCGGACGACGACGACGCCGCCCATCGCCACGACGATGGCGAGGACGGCCTCGACCCAGATGGGTCCAGCTGGGAGGAAGAAGTCGAGCAGGCCGGCAGCGAACGCACCGGCCGCCAGGAAGATTGCGTAGAAGGTCGAGCTGTGGAGCTCGACGACGAGCAGCCCGAGCGCGGCCACGAACCAGATGACGTACAGCGGCATGGTCGGAGTCTATGCCTGTTCCGACCGGACAGTGGGCCGCATGGTTCGATCGGTCTCAATGTGGAGCGGCGCGCCTCCGCCTAGCCGCGTTCGAGGATCGGGCGAACCTCGGTGATGAAACGGGTCATCGATTCCTCGTCGTAGGGCGACGGAAAGCCCGCCACGAGGTGGCGGTAGCCGATCCCGAGAAACGGCAGGAGACGCTCGGCGACGTCCTCTGGTGTCCCGACCGGCTGATCCTTCCAGAGTTCCGCATGGCCGTTTCGTTCGAACATCGCGGCCTGGACCCTGAGCGCCTCGGCCCGCGAATCGCGGATGACGACCGAGCCGAGGCCGCTCGTCCGCTCGATCTCGGCCGGGTCTCGCCCGACCGTCTCGCAATGCTGGAGGAGGATCGCCTCCTTGCGCTTGACGTTGTCGAGGCCGCCGCCAACGTTGTTCGCGTCGGCGTAGCGTGCGACGAGCTTGAGCGTGACCTGTTCGCCGCCGCCCCCGACAAGGATCGGAAGCCGCTGCTGGATGGGCGGCGGGTCGTTACGCGGCTCCCTCGCCGTGTAACGCGGCCCGGCCGCCGTCGGGCGCTCCCCATGGAGCATCCCGCGCATGATCGGCAGCGCTTCGCCGAGCCAGCGCAGGCGTTCCGGGAAGCCGCTCCCGAACGGGATCCCCAACTCGAGGTGCTCTTCCTCGTTCCAGGCGGCGCCGATCCCCAGGATCGCCCGACCGCCGGATATATGGTCGAGGGTGGTGGCCATCTTCGCGGTCAGGGACGGCTCACGGAACGTGTTGGCGCCGACCATCAGCCCGATCCGGACGTGCTCGGTTGCCTGCGCCCAGGCGGCCAGCGTCAGCCATGCCTCGAACATCGGCCCGTCTGAGCTGCCGACGATCGGGTACAGGTGGTCCCATGTCCAGAGCGTGTCGTAGCCGAGAAGGTCCGCCCGGATCCCTGCCTGGAGGAGCGACGGCCAGTCGGTGTACTGGTTCCAGCACAGCGCGCCCAATCTCAGACCTTCCACGTGAACCTCCTGCGATCTGGCTCATCGAGATGACGATCGAAGGCGAGGGCCGCCTCGGAGGCCGTCATCGGACGACGAGGTTGACCAGCTTGCCCCCACCGGCCACGACGATCCGGTCCGGGGCGCGTCCGTCGAGGATCACCCGGATCCGGTCGCGCGCCAGGACCGCGGCCTCGATCTCGGCCGGCGAGGCGTCGGCGGCCACGACGACCTTGTCGCGCAGCTTGCCGTTGACCTGGACAGGGATCTCTCGGGTTGCCTCGACCATGGCGGTCGGGTCGACCTCGGGCCAGTGCTCCTCGTGGATCGATGCCCACGGCTGACCGGCGTCGGCCAGACGGCGACTCCACAGCTCTTCGGTGAGATGCGGCGCGGCGGGCGACAGCATCAGCAGGAAGAGCCGGATGGTCTCGTCCCAATCGGAGCTGCCGGCGACGACCGTGCCGCGATAGCGGAACAGCGAATTGGCCAGCTCCATCAGCTTGGCGATCATCGTGTTGAAGTGGAACGCCTCGTAGTCGG
>JBDTNS010000042.1:0-10991 GCA_039933675.1 Chloroflexota bacterium | reverse complement strand
GTCGGGTGGTCCTGCGGGTCGATGCGGGCGTCGATGGCTTGGCTGCCGGCTTGCGGGCCGTCGCCGGCTTGGCGGTCGCCGCCGGTTTCGCGGTTGCCGGCTTGCGAGTCGTCGCTGGCTTGGCCGCCGCCGGGGACACCGACTTACCATCCGTTGCGGAGGTACGGCTCGTTGCTGACTTGGCAGCCGCAGCTGGCTTCCGGGTCGTTGCGGCCGGCTTCCGGCGCACGGCCGGCGTCCGCCCCGTGGCTGACGCTCCGACCGTGGATGTGCGACGCACCGGCCGCGACACTGCCCGAGCCCTGACCGGCGTCACCGCCTCAACGGCCTGGATTGCCGCGGAACCGATGTCGCGAGCGGCCCCCGCCATGACATCCCCGACCGTCGACGCTGCCGATCCGGCGGCCGAGGTCGCAAAGTCGCGGATCGTCGATGCCAATGAGGTAACCTCGGCGGCGGCCACGGCGGCCTGCGCCCGGCGCTTGGCGACCTGCTTGCGGCCCTTCGAGCCCTGCGCGGCGGCCAGCCGCTGCAACCGCTTCGTCTCGACCTTCCGGGCGGTGTCGAGGCGCTTCTCGAGCTTGCGCAGCTCCTTGCCGGCGCTCTTTGGCAGCGGTGTCACGGCGTCCGCTACGTTCGAAACGGCATGGCCCAAGGCGTCGATGACGAGATCTGCCCGGCCCTTGCCCGAGGCTTTTCTGCCGCCCCGTTTGGCCATCGATCGACCTCCGTTCCATCGGGCGCCATGCGCGCCGCTTCTGTCCCCTGCCCTCAGCCGCAAGTCTGCCACGTTCGCCCTGCACCGAGCATCCAATCTCGGTAGCCCGCTCAACCGATGCTCCGTTGATGCCCCTCATCTTCATCGGTCTCGGCGGGTTCGCCGGTGCGATCTCACGCTACCTGGTCGACGGTCTCGTCACGGACCGTACAGCCGGCGCGTTCCCATGGGGCACGCTCGTCGTGAATGCGACGGGCTCGTTCCTGGTTCAATCTTGATCGGCGTGGTGGCGATCGCGGCCGGGCTTGGTCGCTGGGAGGGCACTCTGATGGGCATCGAGGGAACAGCGCTCCGCGTCCGGATCTATATCGGTGAGGCGGATCACCGGGACGGGCGGCCCCTCTACCAGGCGATCGTCGCGTTCCTGCGCGAGCGAGGGATGGCCGGCGCGACGGTCCTTCGCGGCATCGAGGGCTTCGGTGCCAACGCCCACCTCCACACGACGCGACTTCTGCGCCTCTCCGAGGACCTTCCGATCCTCATCGAGGTCGTCGACGAGGAGGCCCGCATCCGCTCCGTCCTCCCGGAGCTCGACGAGATGGTCGGCGACGGCCTCATCACTCTCGAGCGCGTCGAGGTCCTCGCCTATCGAGCGAAGGGGCCAGAGCCCGCCGGGCCGGATGCCGCCGGGAACCCAACGCTTACGAGCCGTTAACACGGTCCAAACAGGGGGTTATCGCGTCCGGCGGAAGGTGTTGGCATGGTTGTCGACATCGATGGCGTCGGAGGCGAACGGCGCCCGCTCTGGCTGGTCCTGACCCCCGACACTGAGCTGTTCGGGGTCGAATACATCGCGCCCGCCGGGTCCCGAGTGCGGATCGAAGCCGACCCGGGCCGGATCGCGGACCTCCTCCACAGCGAGCATCCCCGACTCGCGATCGTCGAGGGCCCTGCTACCGAGCCCGGGCTCGTCGGCGCTCGCCTCGAGGCGCTCGTGACGGGGTCGCCGGCGGTCCTTTCTGTGGGCAACGGCTTCGAGCTCGATCTGGTGGCCCACGAGATGCGGAACGCAGAACGAGTCGTCCATCTCAGACCCCGCGAATTCCAGCTGCTCGCCCTGCTGGCGAACAACCCAGGCCGCGTCTTCACGCGCGCGCAACTCATCGACCTCGCCTGGACCTCGAGCCGCGACGTCGATCCCCGGACGGTCGATGTCCATATTCACGCACTGCGCTCGAAGATCGAGCCGAGGCCCGACAAACCGAGCCACCTCATCACGATCCGAGGCTTCGGGTACCGGTTCGACCCGGTACCCCGTTAACCAACCCTTAACAGAGGGCAAAACATCCGTTGACAGGCGTGCTCGACTGTCGAGTCATCAAGACCCGGACCGGCCCTGTCCCGGTTAACGACCGTCGCCACAGAAGGAACGGTCATCAGGAGGAACATCGAGTGACAAACACGACCACCAAGCGCCTCGGACCGCTCGTCCTGCTGGCATCGGTCGCGCTGGCCGCCTGCTCCGGCAATGGCGCCTCCACGGCACCCAGCACCGGAGCGAGTTCCGCGCCGACCGCGGCGACCTCGGGTGCGCCCGCCTCGGGCGCGCCCGCCTCGGTCGTCCCGAGCGCAGCGACCGCCCCGACGCCGCCGACCGGCAACGTCACGCTCACCGGTGCCGGTGCGACCTTCCCGGAGCCGCTCTACGCGAGCTGGTTCCAGACGTTCAACGGGATCTACCCGAACATCAAGATCGACTACACGGCAAACGGCTCCGGGGCCGGCATCAAGGCCATCACCGAAGGGACCGTTGACTTCGGAGCCTCCGACGCCCCGCTGAAGGACTCGGAAGTCGCGGCGCTGCCGGCCGGCAAGAAGCTCTTCCACTTCCCAACCGCGCTCGGTGCCGTCGTGGCGATCTACAACCTGCCGGACGTGGCCAAGGTCCAGCTCGACGGCCCGACACTCGCCAAGATCTATCTCGGCACGATCACGAAGTGGAATGACCCGGCGCTCGTTGCACTCAATGCGGGCGTCACGCTCCCCGATCTGGCCATCCTCGTCGTCCATCGCTCCGAGGGATCCGGGACCACCAACGCCTTCACGAGCTACCTCGACGCCGTTGACACGACCTGGCATGGCGGGCCGGGCGCCGGCAAGTCGGTCAACTGGCCGGTCGGTGTCGGCGCGTCCGGCAACGACGGCGTCGCAACCGGGGTCAAGCAGACCTCCGGCGCGATCGGCTATGTCGACCTCAGCGTCGCCATCTCGACCAACCTGACCTCGGCCTACCTCAAGAATGCCGACGGCAACTTCGTCGCGGGCTCGACCGATGGTGTCACCGCCGCCGCCGCCGCCATCAAGGACAAGTTCCCTGTCGACTTCCGCCAGGGGCCGATCATCAACGGCGCAGGCGCGGCGACCTACCCGATCGCCTCGTACACCTACCTGCTCGTCTACCCCGACCAGACGGACGCGACGAAGGGACAGACCCTCGTCTCGTTCATCGACTGGGCGCTGACCGATGGACAGGCCGCCGAGACGGCGCTGGGCTACGCTCCGCTGCCGACCGAGATCGCACAGAAGGCGCTCGACCAGCTGCACCTCGTGACCACGGGTGGCTCGCCGATCTGGCCCTGACCGCGACTGGTTCCAAGCCCACCTCTCGTGTGGAGCGTCCCGTGACTCGGTGCGGGGCGCTCCACATGCTGTTGTCAGACCCAGTACCCTCGCTGGACAGATGAGACATCCCAGATGACCCATCCCACCCTCACCGCACGATCCCGCCAGGGCTCCGGGCGGCTCGCCGACCTGCTCTTCCGCGGGTCGTCGCGCATCGCCGCCGGCGTGGTTGTCGTCCTGCTCATTCTCATCGCACTGCTGCTCGCCTGGAACTCCCGCCTGACGTGGCAGACCTTCGGCCTTGGCTTCATCACCGGCCAGACCTGGGACCCGGTCGCCGGTGTCTTCGGAGCGCTCCCGTTCATCGTCGGGACGATCCTCGCCGCATCGCTGGCGGTCATCGTCGCGGCGCCGATCGGCATCTTCACCGCGATCTTCCTGTCGGAGCTGGCGCCGCGCCGGATCGCGACGCCGCTCACCTTCATGATCGAGCTGCTGGCGGCGATCCCGAGCGTTGTCATTGGCCTGTGGGGGGTCTTCATCCTCGCCCCGTTCCTGCGCGACACGATCGAGGCATGGATCGTCACGCTCTTCGGCTGGATCCCGTTCCTCGGTGGCCCGGCGCACGGGATCGGTCTGTTCACCGCGGCGGTCATCCTCGCGATCATGATCCTGCCGACGATCGTGACCATATCGCGCGAAGTCATCCAGGCCGTGCCCGGATCGCAGCGTGAGGCGATGTTCGCGCTCGGCGCGACGCGCTGGGAAACGATCCGTCGGGTGGTCGTCCCGTATGCCCGATCGGGGATCATCGGCGCGGTCATCCTCGGTCTGGGCCGGGCGCTCGGTGAGACCCTCGCGGTCACGATGGTGATCGGCAACAAGGACGCGATCCCCAGCGGCCTGTTCGACCAGGCACAGACGATCGCCTCGAAGATCGCGACCTCGTTCAGCGAGGCGTCGGTCGGGATCGGGACGTCGAGCCTCATCGCGCTCGGGCTCGTCCTGCTGATCCTGACGGTCATTCTCAACGTCGTCGCGCGACTGCTCGTCTTGCGCGTGGCCAGCCCGGTCGGAGGCGAGTGATGGTCGCCGTCACGCCCGCGGTCCGGACCGGCCGCCTGACCGGCACGCGCTCCGCGAACCGGCGAACCCGCACCGACAAGGCGATGCGCTTCATCGCCGGCCTGGCGGCGGTCGCCTGCGTCATACCGCTCGGCGCGGTCCTCATCTTCGTCACGCTCAACGGGATCTCGGCGCTCAACCTCGATCTTCTGACCAAGCCATCAAGGGCGCAGGGGATCGGTGGCGGCGCCGCCGCGGCGATCCTCGGCTCGATCCAGATGGTGCTGCTCGCAACGGTCGTCGCGATCCCGTTCGGGGTCCTCGCCGGCGTCTACGTTCGCGAGTTCGCCTCAGCCCGGGTGGCGCGGGCGGTCCGCTTCGCGGCGGACGTCATCGTCGGGATCCCGTCGATCCTGATCGGCATCTTCGTCTTCACCTTCCTCGTCCTGCCGTTCAAGCAGTACAACGCCTTCGCGGGAAGCATCGCCCTGGCGGTGATCATGGTCCCGGTGATCATGCGCACGACCGAGGAGATTCTGAAGCTCGTCCCGGTCTCGCTGCGCGAGGCGTCGCTGGCGCTCGGGATCCCGATGTGGCGGACGGTCTTCTCCGTCGTCATCCGGACCGGACTCCCGGGGATCCTGACCGGGATCATGCTGGCCGTAGCGCGGGCCGCCGGCGAGACCGCTCCCCTCCTCTTCACGGCGCTCGGAAGCCGGTTCGTCAACGTCGGCGATTTCAGCAAACCGATGGATGCCCTGCCGCTCTTCGTCTACATCAACGCGCGGCAGCCCTACGAACTCCAGAACCAGCAGGCGTGGGGCGCGGCGTTCCTCCTCCTGCTCTTCGTCCTCGTCGTCAATGTCCTCGTCCGAGCGCGCACGGCGGGTCGACGAGCCCAATGAAGGACCCCGAACCGATGACCACCGAACTCGGCAGCCAGGCGAGCCCGACCACGGAGACCGCCCCTCCTCCGAACGCCGCGGTCCCGACGCCTGCCGGCCCAGCGCCGGCCACGCTCGGGCGACCGGCGCTCGCTCCCGCGCCGAGCCGTCCACAGAACGACGAGGCGACCTCGGGCCGGATCGAGATCGAAGGGCTGAACGTCTTCTACGGCAACTTCCGAGCGATCCGGGACATCAGCCTCACCGTCAAGCCCCACGCGATCACGGCGATCATCGGCCCGTCGGGCTGCGGCAAGAGCACGTTCCTGCGCACGCTCAACCGGATGCACGAGCTGACGCCGAATGCGCACCTGGATGGCTCGATCAAACTCGATGGCGAGGACATCTACGATCCGTCGGTCGATCCAGTCGCCTTGCGCCGCGTCGTCGGGATGGTCTTCCAGCGACCGAACCCGTTCCCGACCATGTCGATCTACGACAACGTTGCCTCGGGGCTGCGGCTGACCGGCCGCCGACATGCCGCCGACCTGGAGGCGATCGTCGAGCAGTCACTCCGCCGTGCGGCGTTGTGGGACGAGGTCAAGGACAAGCTGCAGTCGGGTGGGACGTCGCTGTCGGGCGGCCAGCAACAGCGGCTGTGCATCGCCCGGGCGCTGGCGGTGGATCCCGAGGTCATCCTGATGGACGAGCCCGCCTCGGCGCTCGACCCCGTGGCGACGCTCAAGATCGAGCAGCTGATGGCAGAGCTGCGGGCGAACTACACGATTGTCATCGTGACCCACAATATGCAACAGGCTTCGCGGATCAGTGACTACACCGCGTTCTTCACGATGGGTGAGGACCGTGCCGGCTACCTCGTCGAGATGGACGAAACGGTCCAGATCTTCACGAACCCGAAGGACCAGCTGACCGAGGACTACGTATCCGGTCGATTCGGATGAGGACGCGATGACGACCATGAACGACGACGCGCGACCCGGGGAGACTGCCGTGGATGGCCAGATCGAGCAGTTGCTGATCGATGCCCAGGCGAGCCCGTCGCCCACGCGGTTACCGGTCCAGGGCCCGCGCGAGGCGCTCGACCGCGAGGAGGCCGTCATCCGGGATGGCGTCCTGCGCATGGGCGCCCTCGTCGAGGCCTCGATCCGCGAAGCCAGCCGGGCGCTCGTCGGGCACGATTCCGCGCTCGCGCTGGACGTCATCACCGGCGATGCGTTCATCAACGAGGCGCAGCGGGCCGTCTCGCGCCTCATCTCGGTGACGATCGCCACGCAACAGCCGGTCGCCCGCGACCTGCGCTACCTGCTCACGCTCGACCACGTGACCTACGAACTCGAACGGATGGGCGATCACGCGGCATCGGTGGCCAAGGCCGTGATCAAGCTGGCACCCGAGCCACCGCTGGAGCGGTATGTCCACCTCCCGGAGATGGCCGAACGCGCGGCGGTCCTCGTTCACGGCGTCCTGCGGGCGCTGGTCGAGTCGGACGCCATCGCCGCGCGCGAGATCGCGGCCGAGGACGACGAGATCGACCGGCTGTATCACGCGACGTTCGACCAGGTCGTGGCACTCATGCGGGCCGATCCGGCCAATGTCGAGCGCGGGACGCGGATCGTCATCGCCTCGCACTACCTCGAGCGGATCGGCGATCGGGCGACGAACATCGCTGAGGATGTCGTCTACCTCGTCACCGGCGACGTCGAGGATCTGAACCCGTGATCGCCCTCCATTTCCTGCGGCACGCGCACGCCGGGAATCCCGAAACGTGGGATGGGCCCGACGAGCGTCGCCCGCTCTCCACGAAGGGCGAGAAGCAGGCCGAGCGGCTCGGTGCCTTCTTGTCGGGCATCGGCTTCCGGCCCGATGCGGTGATCACCTCGCCCAAGCTCAGGGCTGCGCAGACCGCCGAGATCGTCGCGCGCCAGCTCGAGGTCGCGGTTGCGACCGATCCACGCCTGGCCGACGGTCTCGATCTCGACGGCGTCGAGGCGATCCTGCGCGATGCCGGCGATCCGATCCAGCCGGTCCTCGTCGGCCATGACCCGGATTTCTCGGAGCTCGTCGGCGAGCTGCTCGGATGGACCGGGATCGAGATGAAGAAGGGCGCGATCGTCCGGGTCGATATCGAGCGACCGCTCGCACCCGGCGAGGGGAGCCTGGCCTGGCTCGTCACACCGGATTTCCTCAAGCCGCCTCGCTGAGGGGCGGGCTCGGCCGGCCGTCCCGGACCGCTCGGTGTTGACTGACGCGCACAAAGACGCGCGCCTCAACCACTCCCGGGGCGATCCCTAGCGGCCCGACACTTCACGCCCGCGGCGCGCCACCGCGTCGATGGTGACCGCCGTCAGCAGCACGAAGCCGGTGATCATGAACTTCACCGACGACTCGAAGCTGAGCAGGTCCATCCCGTTCGAGATCGACTGGATGACGAGGATGCCGAGGAGCGCCGCCCAGACCGATCCCCGGCCACCGAACAGGCTCGTCCCGCCGATGACCGCGGCCGCGATCGCGTTGAGCAGGACGTCGCCGGAGCCGGCCGACTGGTTCACCGCCAGCAGGCGCGACGCCGCCAGGACCCCGCCCAGGGCAGAGAAGAACGAGGCCATCGCGAAGACGGCGATCCGGACCAGATCGACCGGGATTCCGGCCCGGCGGGCGGCCTCGGGATTGCCGCCGACGGCGAAGATCATCCGTCCGAAGCGCGTCCGACGCGCGACGAAATCCATCACCACGACGACCGCGACCAGGATCACCACCGACAGCGGCAGGCCGCGATCCTTGTCCTGCAGAAGGAAGTAGACGGCCGCCAAGACGAGGATTCCGATGACGCCAACCCGAATGCCGAGTACGACGATCGGCTCCGATGGCAGCTCGGCCTTCTTCCGGCTTCGGCGGGTCATCAGTGCGGTCGCGGCCACGTAGACGATGAACAGCACCGCCAGTACCCAGGCGACGATCCCGCCGAAGAACGTCCCGGCCAGGCCCGTGATGAACTTGTCGTTCAGGTTGAGCGTGCCCGTCGCGCCCAGGACGTACAGCAGCGCGCCCTGCCAGGCGATCAGACCGGCCAGCGTGACGACGAAGGCAGGGATCCGGAACTTCGTGATCCACAGGCCCTGGAAGACGCCGATGGCGATCCCCACGACGAGGGCGGCGGCCACGGCGATCGGGCCCGGGATCCCCATCGTGACGTTGAGGACGGCCATGACGCCGGATGCCAGCCCGCTGACGACCCCGACGGTCAAGTCGATCTCGCCGAGGAGCAGCACGAACACGACGCCGACGGCGATCGTCCCGGTAGCCGCGCTCTGGAGCGCAAGGTTGGTGAGGTTGAAGCTCCCCAGGAACGAATGGTTCGGCGACGCGATCCCGAAGACGGACCAGATGACGACGAGCCCGACGACGACCGGGAGCGCCCCGACGTCACCGGAGGCGATCCGGCGGCGATAGCCGGCGATCGCGCCACCGATGCCACCACGCTCGGCGATCAGCCTCGGATCGAGCGGCATGGTGCTCATCGACCGACCTCCCCGGGCGCCCCGTCCGGCGGCAACGCCATGTTGGGATACCTGACCTTCGGTTCCCCGGGGTCGCCCGGCAGGTCCGCCCACCCGTCGGGTGGCGACGTGGACGATCCACCGCCACCGGGCGTGCCTCCGACCGCGGTCGGATCGTCGTCACCGGTGAGCCCGGGCACCGCGCCGGTCATCAATCCGACGAGCTGCTCGCGGGTGACTTTCTGCCGGTCGTAGGTCCCGACGTATCGACCCAGCCGGAGCACGGTGATCCGGTCGGCGACCTCGAAGACGTCGGCGAGGTTGTGGCTGATGATGACGACGCCCTGGCCCTCGTCACGGAGTCGCCTGACCAGTTCCAGGACCTCGTGCGTCTGCGCTACCCCCAGTGCCGCCGTCGGCTCGTCGAGCAGGACCACCTTGTTGTCCCACAACACCGAGCGCGCGACGGCGACGGACTGGCGCTGGCCGCCGGACAGGCTCGCGATCGGGATCCGGACGCTGGGGATCTTGACCGACAGACGGCGAAGGACCTCGATCGACTTCTTCTCCATCGAGACCTCGTCGATCCGCCCCAGGGCGCCGCCACTCCCGGCCTCTCGTCCGAGGTACAGGTTGGCGACGACATCGAGGTTGTCGCACAGGGCGAGATCCTGGTAGACCGTCGCGATCCCGAGGGCCGCCGAGTCGCCGGGGCTGGCGATCGAGACTTGACGGCCCTCCCACAGGAAGGTACCGCCGTCGGCCGCGTAGATCCCGGAGATCAGCTTGATGAGGGTCGACTTGCCTGCGCCGTTGTCACCCACCAGGGCCACGACCTCGCCCGCATGGACATCGAACTGGATGTCGGTCAGGGCCTGCACGGCGCCGAACCGCTTGCTCACCCCGCGAAGCTCGAGAAGCGGGACGTTCGCTGTGACGACCATGGATGTCCTCCATCCGCCGAGCCTGCCGGAAACGAGCCGATGGCGAGGAGTGTGCACTCCTCGCCATCGGTTTGCCAGTCGCCCAGCCCAGGCCGGGCGGCCCGCGTTACTTGACGCCGGCTGCGGTGCAGGCGGCGGCGTAGTCCGAGGTGCAGATGTCCGCGACGGAGTAGAAGCCGTCGGCGACGACGGAATCCATGACGGACTTGGTGTTGGCGATCTTGCCGTCGACGGTCACCGGGACGACCGCGATCTTCTGGGTGGGGATGTCGGCCGTGCCGTTGTTCTCGGTGGCGTTGAACTTCGCAGTGTCAACGGCCTTGCCGTTGATCATGTCGCAGGCGGCGTCGGCCGAAGCCTCGGCCAGCGTCTTGATCGGCTTGTACACGGTCATGAACTGGTCGCCGACGACGATCCGCTGGATCGCAGAGAGCTCCGCGTCCTGGCCGGTCACCGGGATCTTCTTGGGATCGACACCACCGGCCTTGAGGGCCGCGATGACGCCACCGGCGCCACCGTCGTTGGCGACGTAGACGCCGTCGAAGCCGGTCTTGCCGAGGCTCGCGATGGCGGCCTCGGTGATGGCCTGGGCCTCTTCAGGCTTCCAGTTGGCCATCGCGTCTTCCTTGACGATGGTGACCTTGCCGTCGAGGACGCTATGGGCACCGGCCTTGAACAGGGTGGCGTTGTTGTCCTTGGGGGAACCGTTGATCCAGAGCAGCTTGGCGCTGGCCATGCCCATCTTGGTCAAGTCGGCGAGGAGCGCCTCACCCTGGAGCTTGCCGACCGAGCTGCTGTCGAACTCGACATACAGGTCGGGCTTGGAGCCGCCGAGCAGCAGTCGGTCGTAGCTGATGATCTTGATGCCCTTGGCGGCCGCGCTCGTCGCGATCGCGCCACCGGCCTTGGCGTCGTTCGGGTCGAAGACGAAGACCTTGTCGCCGGCCGCGATGGCCGCATCAGCCTGCTGCTGCTGGGTGGCGTCGGAGCCGCCCGCGTTGTAGTAGTTGAGCTTGACGTTCGGGCAGACCTTCGTGAACTCCGCGGTGAACAGCGGCTTGTCCTTGGCCTCGTACCGAGCGGTCTGCTTCTCCGGCAGGAAGAAGCCGACGCTCCCGCTGGCGGTGCCACCGCTGGCGGTGCCAGCGCTCGCGGGAGCCTTGCTGGCGGTGCCAGCGCTCGCCGGAACCCCGCTGCCGGCCGGCGTACTACTGCACGCCGATGCGACGATCGCGAGCCC
>JBDTNS010000041.1:0-11075 GCA_039933675.1 Chloroflexota bacterium | reverse complement strand
CGGAGATCTCGGACGAGGACGCGGAGAAGATCCGCACCGTCCAGGACGCCGTCGACTACATCGACGAGCGGGCTTCGTAAGCCGACTCGGCCATCGGCCGGATCCGGGGATCGTGCGTGCCGCCGAAGCCCTCGCGGCACGGATCGGACTCCCGGTCCGCGACCTGGACCTGCTCGAACAGGCCCTCGTCCATACCAGCTGGCATCACGAGCATCGTGATGCCGCGTCCGGCCACAACGAACGGCTCGAGTTCCTCGGCGACGCCGTGGTCAACCTTGCCATCTCCGAGGCGCTCTACACCCGCCATCCCGATGACGACGAGGGCTATCTGAGCGCCCGTCGCGCCGCGATCGTCTCGACCGTCGGGCTCGCCCGGCTCGCGGCCCGGCTGGACCTCGGCCAGTCGCTTCTGCTCGGCGAGGGCGAGGCGCAGCGCAGCGGTCGTCGGCGTCCGTCGTTGCTTGCGGCGGCGTTCGAGGCGGTTGCCGGTGCGCTCTATCTCGATCTCGGCTTCGAGCCGGTTCGCGACTGGCTCATCCGGCTGGCCGACCCGGAGCTCGCGGCCGAGGCGTCGATCGGGACGCTCAAGAGCCCGAAGAGCCGGCTCCAGGAATTCACCCAGCGGCGGACCGGTGGCCGCCCGTCGTACCGACTGCTCGACGCGACGGGGCCCGATCATGAGCGCTCGTTCCGCGTCGAAGTCTGGGTCGACGACCGGCTCCTCGGCGTCGGCGAGGGTCCGTCGCGCCGGGTTGCCGAGACCGATGCCGCAGCGCAGGCGCTCGATCAGCTGCGCGCGACGCCGGACCCCGACGCCGATGAGCCGCTCGATGGGTTCGGGCCGTGAGCGAGGCCAACCGCCCGGCCGAACCGCGTCTGCTCGCGCTCCGGCTCCAGGGGTTCAAGTCGTTCGCCGAGCGGACGAAGGTCGAATTCGGTCCCGGGATCAGCGCCGTTGTCGGGCCGAACGGCTCGGGCAAGAGCAACCTCGCCGATGCGCTGCGTTGGGCGCTCGGCGAACAGGGCCGAGCGTTGCGCTCGCGCAAGGCCGAGGACGTCATCTGGGCGGGCTCGGAGAAGCGCGCCGCGCAGGGGATGGCGGACGTCACGCTCGTGCTCGACAACGCCGACGGGCTCCTCCCCGTCGACTTCGCGGTCCTCGAGCTGGGGCGGCGGCTCTACCGATCGGGCGAAAACGACTACCTCCTCAACAAGAGCCGGATCCGCCTGCGCGACCTGGTCGACCTGCTCGATGCGGCGCACCTTGCGGACAACGCCTTCCTGTTCATCGGGCAGGGGATGGTCGATCAGGCGCTCGCCCTGCGACCGGAGGAGCGCCGCCCGCTCTTCGAGGAGGTCGCCGGCGTGCGCCGCCACGAGCGCCGGCGCCGCCGCGCCGAGGAGCAGCTGGTCGAATCCGAGGCCAACCTCGCCCGCGCCCTCGACATCCTCGGCGAGCTCCGACCGCAGGCGCGCCGGCTCGCCGCGCAGGCCGAGCAGCAGGCGACGCGCGAATCGACCGGCGACGAGCTCGCCGCAGCCCTGTTCATTGCGATGCACGCTCGGTGGCACCATGCGGCGGGGCGATTGGCGACCGTGGAGGGCGAACGGACCGTGGCGCAGGCCGGGGTCGATCGGTCGATGGCGGCGCTCGCCGCGGGTGAGGCCGCTGCGGCCGCGCTCGCCGCGGAGCTTGCTGCGCGGGCCGCCCTCGAACGCGACCGCCGGGAAGCCCACGATGCGGCCCGCACGGCGGCGACCGGTGCCCAGCTGCGCGATGCCCGGCTCGCCTCTGATCTCGAGGCGCTCGAACGCGACCGGCTTCGGCTGCTCGACGAGCGGGTCGCCGCGGAAGCCGAGATGGCTGCCGGCCGACGAGCGCTCGCCGCGCCGATCCCGCCACGGGATCTGGATCTCGAGGCCGCGCTCGGTGAAGCCGAACGCGAGCTGGCCCATGCGCTCGCCGAGCTCGGGGCGCTCCGCCGCGCGCGGCAGGCACACGGGGAGGAGCTCGCCGCGCTCAGGCGGGCCGCCGCGGCTCGCGAGGCCGAGATCGATACCGCGCGACGGCGGTTTGCCGAGGTCGAGCGCCGCGCGACGGAGGAAGCCGAAGGAGCTGCGGCCGCCGCGGATCGACGGGCGGCGCTCGATGCCGAGCTGTCGACGGCTCGAGCCGCCCTGGTTGCCGCGATCGACGCCGAGCGATCCGCGGGGGCGACGCGCGAGGCCGCCCGCGAGCGAGCCGGCGCAGCCGACGCCGAGCGTGCCGCCGCGCACGAGCGCGCGGTCGCGGTCAGCGCGACAGCGGCTGCCGCACGAGCTCGGCTCGACGGCCTCGAGGCGCGTCTTGCCGAGGAGGAGTCGCGCGGCATTGCCAAGGCGGCCCGGCGCGTCGGTGGCCGGCGGCTCGACGAGGATCTGTCGATCGATCCGTCGTTGCGCGCGGCCGCCGAGGCGGCCCTGGCCGAAACGACGCGCGCCTACATCGTCGGGGCCGACGCGGTCGCATCGCTCGCGGCGGAACGCGGGTCGCTCGTTGTCGCGGAACGCGCGGCTGGGGCGTCCGCGCCCGACGATCAGCGCGAGCGACGGTTCCGCGAGGCGCTGACGACGGCCGGCGGCGGGACGCTCGACGGGGCCGTGCTGCGCGACGCGACCGGCGCGGCACGGCGGCTGCTCGCCCGCGCGGCATGGCTCCCCGACCTGGCCGCCTGCCTCGCGATCCAGGCAATCCTCCCACCGGGATGGATCGCGGTCACGCGTGATGGCGAGGCGATCGTGACGGACCTTGGCGTGACACTCGGCGCCGGCGAGTCCGTCTTCGAACGCCGGGCCGAGACGACCCGCCTCGCCGACGAGGTCGAGGCCCTCGAGACCGAGGTCGCGACGTTGCGCGCCGCGGCCGTTCGACTCGCCGCGTCGACGCGCGAGGCATCCGATGCCGTCGAAGCGGCGCGCGCGAACGAGAGCCGTGCCGGGGGTGCACGCCGTGCGACCGAGGAGGCGGAGCGGCAGGCCGCACGCCGCCTCGAAATCGTCGTCCGTGAGGCATCGTGGCATGACGCGCAGGCCGAGCGGCTCCGGGCCGAGCTCGAGCGTTCACGTGCGGCGCTCCCGGCCGAGGAGCCCGAGGCCGTCGTGCCTGCCGACGAGTCGGCCGATGACGCCACCGGCGCGGGCGATGGGGGAGCGCTGGCGGCCTGGGAGGCACGCGCGACCGAGCTCCGCGCCCGGCGCGACCGACTGGCGGCCGAGACCGGCTCGCGTGACGCGGCTCGCCGGGACGCCGAGAACCGCCGCGCCCGGGCCGAAGCGGGGACGGCGATGGCCGAGGAACGGATGGCCCGCGCCGATCGAGAGGTCGCACTCCTCGGCGAGCGCGAGCGGGTGCTGATCGAGGAACGCGACGCCCTGCGCGCCGAGATCGCGAGCGCGACCGCCGCCGATGCCGCGGCCCGGAAGGCGCTGGCCGAGATCCACGCCGCTGATGCGCTCGATCGCGATGGGATGGCCGCGGCGGAACGGACCGCGGCGGCCGCTCGCGAGCAGCTCCGCGCCGACGATGCGCGGCTGCGCGCAGCCGATCACGTGGCGCTCGAGGCCCGGATCGGGCTCGACGCGCTCCACGAGGGGTTCGTCGTCGAGCTTGCCGGTCTCGGCGAGCTGGGGATCGGTCGGTTGTCGGCCGCGGCGGGGATCGATGCGGCCGAATCCTCGACGCCCGACGCCGTCACCGGCTCCGAGGATTGGGGCGCTCCGATCGTCGATCCGGATCGCGGCGAGGACGATGATGGCGCGATCTCCGGCGAGGTCGCTTCGCTCGAGGCCGCACTGGCGCTTGTGACACCCCGCTGGGCTGTCGAGCCACCGCCCGCGCCAGCCCCCAGCCCGGCCAGGCTGGGTCAGCTTCGCCGCCGGTTCCACGAGCTCGGCGCCGTGAACCCGTACGCGGTCGAGGAATACGCGGCGCTCCGGTCGCGGCTCGAGACGCTCGAGATGCAGGCGTCTGACCTGACCACCGCCATCGAACGAACGCGCGATCTGATCGCCGAGCTCGACACGATGATCTCGGATCGGTTCCGGACGACCTTCCAGGCACTCGAGGTCGCGTTCGCGACGCGGTTTGAGCAGCTCTTCGGCGGTGGCTTCGCCAAGCTGTCGTTGACCGACCCCGCGGACCTCGGTGCGACCGGGATCGAGATCGTGGCCCGGCCTCCCGGCAAGAAGCCGCAGGCGCTCGCGATGCTCTCGGGCGGGGAGCGGGCACTCACCGCCGTCGCCCTGCTGTTCGCGATGCTCGAGGTGCGGCCCGTCCCGTTCTGCGTCCTCGACGAGGTCGACGCCGCGCTCGACGAGTCGAACATCGGGCGGTTTGCCGACGCGCTGCGGAGCCTCGCGCACCAGACCCAGTTCATCGTCATCACCCACAACCGCGGGACGATCGAGGCCGCCGACGCGCTCTACGGCGTCACTGTCGGCGACGACTCCGTCAGCCGCGTGATCAGCCTCCGACTCGACGAGGCGCAGGCGCTCGCGACGCGCGATCGGGGCGATCTCGCCGTGGCCGGGTAGGCTTTCGCGCATGCCCTTCTGGCGACGCCGTCACGACGAGCCGCTCACATCCGAACCTGCAGAGCCGACCGAGACCGCCGAGGCCACCGAGCCATCGTCGGTGCCGGACGGCTGGGAGCCCGATCCGGCCGACTTCGACGACCCGATCGACATCGAGCCGGCGGCGCCGACCGAGCCGTCGTTGCCGATCGAGGCAGCGCCGTCGGTCGTCCCCGGCTGGCCCTTGACACCTGTGCCACCCGCGGCGCCCGGATTGCCCGTGGCACCGGACGCCGGTGCGTCGGCCGCGCTCGATGCCGGCCTGGAGCGGACCCGCGGCGGCTTCATGACGCGCCTGCGCGGCTTCCTCGGGACCGGTCCGGGGGAGGGACCATCATGGGACGACGTCGAGGAGACGCTCATCGCCGGCGATGTCGGCGCGACGCTGGCGATCGACCTTGTCGAGCGGGCTCGGCGGCGCCGCGATGCCGCCGGCCCGGAGTCCGCGATCCGAGCCGAGCTCGCCGCCCTCCTCGTCCCGCGGGACCTCGATTGGAGTCCGCGATCGGCGGTCGCCGGTGGCCCGGCGGTCGTGCTCGTGGTCGGCGTGAACGGGACCGGCAAGACGACGACGATCGGCAAGCTCGCCAGCCGCTACGCCAGGGAAGGACGATCGGTGATCCTGGCCGCTGCGGACACGTTCCGCGCCGCGGCGATCGACCAGCTTCGGATCTGGGCGGATCGCGCGAACGTGCCGATGATCGCCCACGCCCCCGGCGCCGATCCCGGGGCTGTCGTCTACGACGCGCTCGACGCCGCCGTCGCCCGCGGCGCGGATCTCGTGATCGCCGACACGGCGGGCCGCCTCCACACGCGCTCAAACCTCATGGACGAGCTCTCGAAGGTCCGCCGCATCATCGACAAGCGACTGCCCGGCGCGGAGCCCGAGACGATCTTCGTCCTCGACGCGACGACCGGGCAGAACGGCCTCGCCCAGGCGAAGGCCTTCCACGAGGCTGTCGGGCTGACCGGGATCGTCCTGACCAAGCTCGACTCGACGGCAAAGGGAGGGATCGTCTTCGCGATCGAGGACGCGCTCAGGATCCCGGTCCGGTTCGTGGGGGTGGGGGAGACGGTCGACGACCTCATCCCGTTCGATCCCGACGCCTTCGTGGCCGCGCTCTTTTCCTGACTCGTCCCAGCTAGGCGTCCGGGCGCTGCGCGCGCTCAGCGGCGCGCGCCTCGGCGATCGGATCGAGCGCGGCGCTTCCCTCGGCGGGCGCGGGCAGGAGGATCAGGTGACGGATCGGCGAGAACCACAGGATCGCCGCCCCGACGAGCGCCGCCAGCGGTCCAAGCCATGACGTCGCGCGCAGACCGATGACCTCGGCCAGGATCCCCGCGGCGATCGTGGCGGCCAGCTGGGCGAGGCCGGCGGCGACGCGGAAGGTCGAGGCCACCCGGCCAAGCGCCCGGTCCCGGACGAGTGTCTGGCGGACAGAGACCTCGGTGATGTCGTACACGGTGACCGCCGAATCAGCGACGAGCTGCTGCATCACGAGACAGCCGATCGCGACGAGGGGGAGGGCCGTCGGCGCCAGCGGGATGAAGGCATTGCCGATGGCGGCCAGGAACATCGCCGCGATCGCGACCGGGCCGATCCCCCAGCGACGGGTCGCGCGCGTCGCCACGATCGCCCCGACGAACGACGAGAACCCGCCGACGCCCGCGACGATCCCGAGCACGGCCGGTCCGATCTTGAGCTCCTCGAGCACGAACAGGAACCACGTCGCCCCGAAGATGCCCCACAGCGCCGCCAGCGACATCTGGGCGCCCGCGAATGCGCGCAGGACCGGGTCGTGGCGGACGAGCCGCAGGCCGTCCCGGATCTCCGAGAGCACGGGCTCGCGATCGGTATGCGGCGGCGGCGGAGCCTCCTCCCGCCGGATCGAGCCGAGCAGGAGCGCCGAAACGAGGAAGCTGATCGCGTCGAGGGCGATGGCGAACGGCGCGGTGAGCAGCTGGACGAGGAAGCCGCTGATGCCAAATGCCATGAACTCGGCTGCGGAGCCGCTCGCCGCGAGCGCTCCGTTCGCGTCGACGAGCTGCTCGCGCTCGACGATCGTCGGCAGATAGGCGTTGTCCGCCGAATCGAAGAACGTCGTCAAGATCGAGGCGAGCAACGCGACGGCGAGCAGCTGGATGAACGTCAGCGACCCGAACGCGAACGCGACCGGGATGGAGCCCAGCAGGGCGGCGCGCCCGAGGTCCGCCCAGATAAGGACCGGCCGCCGCCGCAGCCGGTCGACCCACGCTCCGGCCACGAGACCGAAGAGGAGCGTGGCGATCAGCTCCATGCTCCGCAGGACCGCGACCTCGATGGCACCCGCCTGGAGCACGAGGATCGCCGCCAGCGGGAGCGCCATCCGGGTGACGAGCGACCCGAAGATCGAGATGGTCGCCGCGGTCCAGACCCGGGCGAAGGCCTGGTTGCGCCAGAGCGTGGAGACGAATGGATTGCGCATGAATGGGCAGAGTACACGCGCTCCTCCGCCAACCGTCCGAGGCGGGGTTCCGTGATGTCCAGCGCCTGGACGAACCCGCGCTCGACATGCTTCGCTTCTACCAGCTGACGCCGTAGCCATGGGACGCGCGAGCGGGCCTCTACGGGACTCTGCGGTACACTCCGCCTGCCTCGGTGCGTCAGAACCCGCGCACCACCCGGGCCGGCCGTGCGCCGATCCGGGCAACCACCTGCTGGAGTCCCTACCCGGACCATGTTCGACACCCTCAGCGAGCGGCTTCGAGCGACGCTCGGCAACCTGACCGGCCGCGGCCGGATCAGCGAGGCCGACGTCGACGCCGCCATGCGCGAGGTCCGGCTCGCCCTGCTCGAGGCCGACGTCAACTTCAAGGTGGTCAAGGACTTCGTCGCCCGCGTCCGTGAACGGGCGATCGGACACGAGGTCCTCGAGAGCCTCTCGGCGGGGCAGCAGGTCGTCAAGATCGTCAATGACGAGCTCGTCGAGCTACTCTCGGCGGGCGACCGGACCTTTCACCTGTCGGGCAACCCCGCCGTCGTCGCAATGGTCGGGCTCCAGGGCTCGGGCAAGACGACCTCGAGCGCGAAGCTGGCCCGCCACGTCGTCAAGCTCGGGCGCCGCCCGCTCCTCGTCGCCGCCGACCCGTATCGACCGGCCGCCGCCGACCAGCTCGAGACGCTCGGCAAGAGTCTCGACATCCCGGTCTACCGCGCCCCCGTCGGGACCTCGGTCGTCGACATCGTCCGCGGCGGGGTTGAGGCGGCCAAGCGCCAGGTCCGCGACGTCGTCATCCTCGACACCGCCGGTCGGCTCTCGCTAGACGAGGCGCTGATGGCCGAGATCGCCGCCGTCAACGCCGCGGTGAAGCCGGTTGAGACGCTTCTCGTCGTCGACGCCATGACCGGGCAGGAAGCGGTCGCCGTTGCCCAGGCGTTCGCCGCGGCCGTGCCGGTCAGCGGCCTCATCCTGACCAAGATCGACGGCGATGCCCGCGGCGGTGCCGCCCTCTCGATCTCGGCCGTGACCGGCGTACCGGTCAAGTTCCTCGGCACCGGCGAGAAGACCGATGCCCTCGAGATCTTCCATCCGGATCGCCTCGCCGGCCGGATCCTCGGGATGGGCGACATCCTGACCCTCGTCGAGCGCGCCCAGGAACATGTCGACCAGAAGCAGGCGGCCAAGCTCGAAGAGAAGATGCGCAAGGGGGGGTTCACCCTCGACGACATGCTCGACTCTATGCAGCAGATGCAGAAGATGGGGCCGCTCGGCCAGGTGATGTCGATGATCCCGGGGATGGGCAATCTCGCAGGCGAGGCCCAGGCCGCCGTCGATCGCGGCGACCTCAAGCGCACCGAGGCGATCATCCGCGCCATGACGCGGGCCGAACGACGCGACCCCAATGTCCTCAACAGCTCGCGCCGGCGGCGGATCGCTGCCGGTTCCGGGACGACATTGCCGGACGTCAACCGGCTGGTGAAGCAATTCCTCGAAATGCAGAAGCTCATGAAGCAACTGTCCGGCGGCGGCAAGCGGGCGGCCCTCGGCGCACTTACGGGCCGGCGATGAGCCGGAAGGGGGAACGACGATGACCGACGACTTCGACCCGAACGCCGAGCGTCCGACGCTCGAGAACGACACGACGAGCCGGGTGCCCACGGGAGCTGCCCCGGCGGCCCCGGTCGTGACCGCGAGCACGCCCCGCCGCAGCGGTCGCGCCCGCTGGGCGGTCAGCCTCGCCGTCGTCGCCCTGGTCGTCGTCACCTCGATCGGGGTCGGCCTGCTCATCACCGGGCGCTCAGCGACGTCAGCGGTCCTCGGCTACGTCCCGAGTGACGCGGTCGCGTATGGCGAGGTTCGACTCGACCTCCCCGGCGACCAGCGCCGCGCCGTCGGCGAGTTCCTGGCCAAGTTTCCGGGCTTCGCAGATCAGGCCGCACTCGACGCGAAGCTTGACGAGGTCCTCGACCAGCTGGTGAAGGACGCCTCGAATGGCGACCAGACCTTCACCACGAACATCAAGCCGTGGTTCGACGGCGAGCTCGCGTTCAGCATGGGCCCGCTCCCGCCCGTGGCGTCGGGATCGACCGACCAGACGGCGATGGCCGGAAAACTGCGGGCGCTGGTGCTCGTCTCGATCAAGGATCCAGTCGCGGCCCAGGCCTGGTTCGATGCCGCGATCGCCAAGACGGGCGCGACGACGACAAAGGAGACTTATAACGGCGCGACGCTGACCGTCTTCGCGCCGAGGGCAGGCTTCTCGGCCGCGCTCGCACTGATCGACGGCAAGGTCGCCGTCGCCGGTGACATCGTCTCGGTCAGGGCCGCGGTGGACACGAAGGGTGCCGGCCAGTTCGCGGCGCAGGCGGCCCCGAAGGCCGCAATCGAGTCGGGAACCGGCGATCACATCGGCTTCGTCTATGTCGCGATCCGCCCGCTCCTCGCCTGGTCAACCCAGATGAGCGCCGCGGTCATGCCCTCGGGCGCTGGTGCGAGCCCGGCGATCACGGCGCAGCTGCTCAAGTCCGTGCCCGACTGGGGCGCCTACTGGCTTCGGTTCGATCGCGACGCAGTCGTCCTGCAAGCCGTCACCCCGAAGCCCGAAACGCCGCTCGGCCCGACCGAGACCCGCGCCTCGAAGGTCGTCGAGCACATCCCCGGCAGCGCCGTCGTGGCCATCACGACCAACGATCTGGGCAAGACGATCAATCAGTACGTCGACTTCTACCGCACGGAGCCCGCCTACAAGCCGGTCTTCGAACAGCTCGATCAGGCGTTGGGCCTCGTTGGCGGTCAGGACGCGGCGATCGGGTGGGCCGGCGATTCGGCGATCGTGGTGTCCGTGGCCGACGGAACGCCGGAGGGCGGCCTCATCGTGGCGCCGACCGACAAGGCTGCCGCCGATCATCTGTTCACCTCGCTGCGATCGCTCATCGCGCTTGGCGGGGCCCAACAGGGGATCACGGTCCGCGACGAGACGTACAACGGCACGAAGATCACGATCATCGACCTGGGCGATGCCTCGAGGCTCGCCGGCAGCGTCGCCCTGCTGCCCGTGCCGACTCCGGCGGGTCACGTCGAGATCGCCTACGCGACAACGGCCGACGTCGTCGTCATCGGCAGCGGTTCCGCGTTCGTCAAGCACGTGCTCGACACGACCGCAGCGACCTCACTGGCCTCGAATGACCGGTACAAGGCGCTGGCTGATCGTGCCGGCAGCGGGATCGCGACGAGCTTCGTTGACGTCACCACGATCCGTGGCTTGATCGAGAAGGCCGCGGTCGGTGTCGCCGACGGGCCGAGCCTGGCCAAGTACGAGAAGGACGTCAAGCCGTTCCTGGCCCCGTTCGACGCGATCTTCATGTCGAGCTCGGTGAGCGGCGACCTCAGTCGCGCAACCGTCTACGTCACCGTCAAGTAGCCGGACGCGCCCGCGTCCCGGACCCCACAGGAGGAACCGAACAAGACATGGCAGTTCGCATCAGGCTCACACGCGTCGGCGCGCACAAGGCGCCGACCTACCGGGTCGTCGTCGCCGACGGCCGCAGCGCCCGCGACGGTCGCTCGCTGGAGACCCTCGGGCACTACAACCCGCGCGCCGAACCGACCGAGTTCGTCGTCGACGCCGATCGCGCAAAGGCGTGGCTTGACAAGGGCGCCCAGCCGTCGGACACCGTCCTCCGGCTTTTCCGTCAGGCGGGCATCCTGCCCGCCGCCAAGTAGGGGTCGCGACCATGGCAGCCAAGGATCTGGTCGAGTATGTCGCCAAGTCGCTCGTTGACGACCCCGATGCCGTCACCGTCGACGTCGTGGAGGAGGACGGCGCGACCGTCATCGAGCTCCACGTCGCCGAGGACGACATGGGCAAGGTCATCGGGCGTAACGGCAGCGTGGCCAAGGCGCTCCGCACCCTGCTCAAGGTGACCGCTGCCCGCGACGGCGAGCCGGTCCAGCTCGAGATCCTCTGAGCGTCGACGAGCGGCT
>JBDTNS010000040.1:0-11234 GCA_039933675.1 Chloroflexota bacterium | reverse complement strand
GCCGAGGAGTTCGCCTTCGGGACCGCGGCGCTCGTCGCGATCGGGTGCGACATGGCACGCCAGTGTCATCTCGATAGTTGTCCGACCGGGATCGCGACGCAGCGCGAGGATCTGCGCGCCAAGTTCAGCGGGACGCCCGACGACGTCGTGCGTTACTTCATCGCGATCGCCGAGGATCTCCGCCGCGAGCTCTCCGCGGTCGGTGCCCGATCGGTCGGGGAGATCGTGGGCGAGAGCCGTCGTTTGCTCCGGCCGACCCCGGCGGCGAAGGCCGAGCTTGCCCCGGTCATCGGCGCGGCGCCCTGGCCAGCCGGCGCCGAGCTGCGCGCCAACCCGGCGCTCGCGGGTGTCGGGATCGGGCATGCCCCGGCCTCCTCGCTCGAGCTCGGGATCGCGGCCGCCTTCCGCGGTCAGGAATCGGTCACGGCCGCCGGTCTTCGCCTGACCACGGCCGACCGATCATTCGGTGCCGGGCTCACGGGCGCCCTCGAGCGGGGCGAGCTCCACGGCCCCATCCGCCTCGACCTGCGCGGCGCCGCCGGCCAGTCATTCGGGGCCTTCGCCGGCACCGGCGTCGAGCTCCACCTCGTCGGGCAGGCCAACGATTACGTCGGGAAAGGGCTGTCGGGCGGGACGGTCATCGTCACGCCGGAGCTCGACCTCGGTGCCGAAGCCTCGAGCGAGACGATCGCCGGCAACACGACCCTCTACGGCGCGACTGGTGGCCGGCTCCACCTGGTCGGTCGTGCCGGGATGCGCTTCGCGGTCCGCAACAGCGGCGCCGAAGCGGTCGTCGAGGGGATCGGCCCCCACGGCTGCGAATACATGACCGGCGGCCTCGTCGTCGTGCTCGGCCCGGTCGGTGCCAACTTCGGGGCCGGGATGACCGGCGGTCGTGCCTACCTCTACGACCCGAACGGCCGGCACACCGCGGCGCTCGACGAGGGGAGCGTCGTCGCGGTTCGGTTGGCATCGGCCCTGGCCGATCGCCCCGATGGGCAGGCTCGCGTCATCGAGCTCGTCCGGCTCCTCGACGCGCAGCGTTCGGCCGGGTCGACGCTCGCCGCCCGCCTCCTTGACGAGGCGGATCTCGCCGCGCGCTTCTGGCTCGTCGAGCCGATCGCCGTCCCGACCCCGACCGAGGTCACCACGCCGCAACCTGTCCGCAACCCCATCGTTCCCGTTTTGGCGCCGACCGCCAAGCGGGTCGAGACTACGCTCGGTCGAACATGGGGTGCCGTCACCCCGAAGTGACGGGCGTAACGAGCGGTCCGCCCCGATCGCGACCGTCCCCAGCCCAGCCCAGCCCAGCCCAGCCGCAGCCACAGCCCAGCCCAGCCCAGCCCAGCCACAGCCCAGGCGCAGCCCAGCCACAGCCCAGAAAGGTGTCCCGCCGATGATCCACCCCTCCGATTCCGAGACCCGCGCCACCTTCTCCGTGCGCGACGGGCGCGACGGCCCTGTGACCTGTGCGGCGTGCGGCTGTCGCCTCGACGCCGCCGGCGACAAGTTCGTCCATTTCAACCCGCTCGCCGGGCGCGATGCGCGCGGTTGCCGGGTCGATTGTGCCGATGCCACGCACGATGCCGCGGGTCGCCCGATCGCCGTCTCCGTCTGACGCGTTCCCCTGGCCGGGCGGGTGCGTCCGGCCAGTTCGGGGCCTGGCTCCGGATTTGCACCCGCGGGGCCCGGCTCCAGATTTGCACCCGCGGGGCCCGGCTTCGGATTTGCACCCGCGACAACGCTCCGGATTTGCACCCGCGGGGCCCGGCTTCGGATTTGCACCCGCGACAATGATTGCACCCGGAGCACACAGCTGGGCCATTCGCGCGCGGGGGACGTCGATTCTTGCGTCCGGAGCAACGATCCGGGCTACGGCGTCACCGCGGCGCCCGTCGTGCACCAGTGTTGCCGTTGGTGCAAAGATCGCCGCTGATTTCGGGCTGATGTCCAGCAGATGGCGCGTTGCGTGCACCGCCTGCAAATCTTGCACCGACCGCAACGGCCGCAACGGTTGCGGGCTGCGGTCGTCAAGGAACGTGTCAGGCCCGCGCCTCGTCCTCGACGACGATCCGATAGCCGACGCCGCGCACGGCCACGACCTGCGGCCCTCCGGCCGCCTGGACCTTCGAGCGCAAACGGGCCAGGTGTGGCTTGAGCCAGAGCAGATCCGGGTCGGTCTCCGCCGGCCAGCCGGCCCGCGCCAGCTGAAGGTGCGGCACGATGTCGCCGCCGGCGCGAACGAGCGCCTCGAGCAACCGGAATTCGGTCGGCGTCAGGGTCAGCGGCGTCTCGCCGACCCGGGCTTCGTGCCGGCCCGGCTCGAGAACCAGCGTGCCCGCCGTGAGTGGCCCGGCCCCAATGCCGCCCGGTCCGGCCGCGCGGTCGACGCGGCGCATGACGGCCGCGATCCGCGCCAGCAGCTCGGCCTTTCCGAACGGTTTCGTCAGGTAGTCGTCCGCGCCGAGGCCGAGGGCACGGACCTTCGCCGCCTCACCGCTCTCGCCCGACACGATCAGGATCGGTGCTGGTCCGACGGCACGCATCTGCCCCGCCACATTGAAGCCGTCGGGACCGGGCATCGCGAGGTCGAGCAGGACGAGGTCCGGATGCTCTTCGCGGAAGCGCTTGACAGCGGTCAGGCCGTCGTACGCGGTGATGACCTGGTGACCCTCGGTGCCGACGAGTGCGGTGATGGCCCCCACCATCGCCGGGTCGTCGTCAACGACGAGGATGCGAAGGGCTCGCGTGCTCATGGGGATCATCGTCCTCGCTCTAGGCCGTCAGACGGCGACGGCCGCGGGCAGCGCCACCACGAAGCGGGCGCCGTGCGGTTTGGCGGGCTCGCACCAGAGGCGCGCACCCATCGATTCGCCGAGTCGTTTCGCGGCGTAGAGCCCGATCCCGGAGCCGCGTGCTGTGTGCGTGTCGCGACGCGCGTACGGCTCGAAGATCCGTTCGCGCCAGTCGTCGGGGATGCCCGGACCCTCGTCGGAGACGCCGAGCTGGACGACGCCCTCGTTGAGCGACCAGTCGATCCGGATCGCCGTGTCGGGCGGCGCGTACTTGACCGCGTTCTCGACGAGGTGCTCGAGGATCTGCCGGAGCCGCGGCGGGTCCGCGAGCGGCTGGAGGCGGAGGCTCGGCGCGACCTCGAGGTTGTGGTGGCGCAGGATCGGTTGCAGCGAGGTGACCACCTCGGTGACGAGGGCACCGAGATCGACCGGCGCGACCGTCGCCGGCGTCTCGGGGACGACGCGCACGGAAGCGAGGATCGAGTCGACGAGCCGGTCGAGCCGTTCGATCTGCTCGAGCGTCGCCCGATGCCACGATGCACGCGTGTCGCGCCGGAAGATGTCGCGCGATTCGCGGCCACGGAGCGGCGGCTCATCGGCGAGCAGGTCGGCGTACGCGCGGACGATTGCGAGCGGCGTCCGCAGCTCGTGGGTGACGAGGGCGATCAGCTCGCTGCGTGCCTCGTCGATCGCCTTGAGCGCCTCGACCCGCGCCTCGGCCTCCGTTTGCTGGCGGCCCTTTTCGACGATCCCCGCAAGCAGGTCCGCGACGGCGCCGAGCTGGGCGACGTCCTGGTCGGTGAACGTCCGCATCGCCTCGGTCTGGACATTGAGGACCCCGACGATCTGGTCGTGCCAGGTCAGCGGGACCGACAGCATCGAGGCGACGAAGCGGCGCTGGTCGATCCCGCGCACCCAAAGGAAGCGCGAGTCGGCCTTGGCGTCGGGGATGACCAGCGGCGTCCGTTCGGCGGCGACCCGGCCGGTCACGCCCTCGCCGAACGGCACGCGCGCCCGGCCGATCTGGAAGCGGTCGAGGCCGTTCGTTGCCGCGAGGGTCAGGTACGCTCCGTCGCGGTCGAGCAGGTAGAGCGAGGAGACGTCCGCGTGCAGCACGTCCCGGGTCCGGTCGACGACCGTCTCAAGGAGCTCGTCCCACGTCCGCGCGGTCGTGGCCAGGCGCGCGACCTCGTGGAGGAAGCGCAGCTGTTCGAGCTGGTCACCGGGGCTCGGTGCGGGCACGATCGGGCTGGCCGGCCCGGTCGGTCGGGCGGATTCGGGCGAGGCGTGGACGGTCTTCACGGCTGTCACGATACAAGCCTACGGAAAGGTTGCAGTCTGCAAGGTTGCGATCCGGTGACGGCTTGGTCCCGGAATGGACCAGACAGGCGGGCGGCGTGAGCTGGCCCGGGCCAGGCCGGTCCATCTCGGCCGCCTCGGCGAGCTCGTCCACCTCGGCTGCGGTCGCCGCCGAGCCGCTCGGGATCGGGACGGCCGGCGCGCGCGACCCGCTGGCCGCCGAGGTCCGGCTGCTCGGCGCGCTCCTCGGCCAGGTCATCTCGGAGCAGGCCGGGCCGGAGCTCTTCGCGCTCGTGGAACGGATCCGCAAACGCACGATCGCGCTCCGGCGCGAGAACGATCCGCTCGAGCGCGAGCGGCTCGACCAGGAGCTCGGTTCCCTCGATTTCAGCTCCGCTGAGCCGGTCATCGAGGCCTTCGCGCTGTACTTCGGGCTGGTCAACCTCGCCGAGGCGCGCAACCGTGTCCGCGTCCTGCGCCGCCGCGAGCGAGCGGCCCGCGACGGAATCCTCGGCGGTTCGGTGGCTGATGCGATCGCGGGGTTGCGGCGGCTCGGCCGGACCGACGTCGAGCTCGATGCGCTCGTCGCGCGGCTCGAGATCTCGCCGGTCCTGACCGCCCACCCGACCGAGGCGCGCCGCCGGACAGCGCTGCTCGCGCTGCGTCGCTGCGCGATCCTCCTGACGCGACTCGACGACCCGCGCCTGACGCCGTCCGAGGATCGCCAGATCCGCCGTCATCTGCGCGAGGAGATCACGCTGCTGTGGCGCACCGCCGGCCTGCGTCTCGTCCGGCCGAGCCCGCTCGACGAGGTCCGGACGGCGATGGCGTTCTTCGACGCGACGCTGTTCACCGTCATCCCGAGGCTTTACCGAGCGCTCGACGAGGCGCTCGATCCGCCGGCCGGGCGATCGCCCGGACCGGCATCGGACAGCAGCCGGACGGGGACAAGGCCGCCACGCGTCGGGCCGTTCCTGCGACCGGGGAGCTGGATCGGCGGCGACCGCGACGGCAACCCGGGCGTGACCGCCGAAGTCACGGCGCGTACGCTGCGGATCCAGGCCGACCACGTTCTTCGCGGCTACGAGGCCGTGGCGACCCGCCTGATGCAGACGATCGCGGCCGCGACGACCGCCGGTGGTGTCGCCCGGTCGCTCGGCTCGCGGCTCGCGCGCGACGCCGAGGACCTCCCCGAGACCGACCGCCAGCTGCGGCGGCGGTTTCCCGACGAGCCGTACCGCCAGCGGTTCGGGTTCATGGCCGAGCGGCTCCGGCGGACCCGGGCCTGGCTCGTCGGCGAGCCGGCGGCGCTGAGCGGCCACTACGCAACCGCGAGCGAGCTCGACGCGGAGCTGGCCGAGATCGAGGAGGCGCTCGTCGGCGACGGCCTTGGGCGGGTCGGCTGGGGCGAGGTGGCGGAGTTCCGCTGGCAGGTCGCGACGTTCGGGTTCCACCTCGCCTCGCTCGAGGTCCGCCAGCACGCCGCGGTCCACGCGGCTGCGCTCGCCGCGATCCGGTCAGGGGCGTCGGGGACGACCGAGGTGTCCGTTGGCGTGACGCTCGACGAGGTCCTCGCCACGTTCCGGGCGATCGCCGCGGCCCAGGCGCGGTTCGGGACCGACGCCTGCCACCGCTACGTCATCAGCTTCACCGCCAGCGCGTCGGACGTGACCGACGTCCTCGAGCTCGCCCGCCTCGCCACCGCCGAAGGCGAAGCGCCGCCGATCCTCGACATCGTCCCGCTCTTCGAATCGAGCGAATCGCTCGTCGCCGCCGAGACGATCCTCGGGACGCTGCTCGACGACACCTCCTATCGCGCCGGTCTCGCGGCGCGCGGCGACCGCCAGGAGGCCATGCTCGGCTACTCCGATTCGAACAAGGAATCGGGCTTCCTCGCGGCTGCCTGGATGCTCCACCAGGCGCAGTCGGGGCTCGCGGCCGCGGCTCGCGCCCGGGGCGTCAAGCTGACGCTCTTCCACGGCCGGGGCGGCGCGTTGGGACGTGGCGGTGGTCCGACGAACCGGGCGATCCTGGGCCAGGCGCCGGGCTCGGTCGACGGCCGCCTCAAGCTGACCGAGCAGGGCGAGGTGATCGCCGCCAATTACGCCGATCCGACGATCGCGCAACGCCACCTCGAGCAGATGACCGGCGCCGTCCTCCTCGCCTCGATCCCCGAGCACGACGAGCGGCTCGAACGGGCCCTGACGCTCGCCGGCCCGATCATGGACGAGCTGGCGGCGACGTCACGCGCGGCTTACCGGCGGCTCGTCCATGACGATCCCGGGTTCACCTCGTTCTTCCGCGACATCACGCCGATCCGTGAGCTGAGCGACCTGCGGCTCGGCTCGCGCCCGGCGGCACGCGGCTCGCGCGACGATGCGCCGACGATCGATTCCCTGCGGGCGATCCCCTGGACATTCGCGTGGTCGCAGGCGCGGATCAACCTGCCGGGCTGGTATGGGCTCGGGCATGCGCTCGAGGCGTACCGGGTGGCCCACGGCGAGCGCGGCCTCGAGGCGATCGGGCGGTTGGTCGGGGAATGGCCGTTCCTTTCGAGCCTCCTTGACAACGCCGAGATGAGTCTTGCGAAGGCCGACATGGGCGTGGCCGGACGATATGCCGAGCTCGCAACGGGGTCGGGCGACGAGCGTCGCTGGGAGGCGATCGAGACGGAGTACCGGCGCACCGTTTCGTTCCTGGCGCGCGTGACCGGGCGCGAGCGCCTGCTCGACGGCTCGCCGGCCCTGCAGCGGTCCGTCGCGCTTCGCAACCCGTACGTCGATTCACTCTCGGAGCTCCAGGTCCGGCTGCTCGCCAGGTTGCGTGGCCTGCCGGCCGGCGATCCCGAGCGGGAGCGCGTCCTCCGCCTCGTCCACCTCACCGTCAACGGCGTCGCGGCTGGACTCCAGAGCACCGGCTAGGCTGCCCACGTGGACCACGCCGATCACGTCGCGCTGCTGCGTTCCGCTGTGAAGCCCGGCGGATCGTGGGCCGACATCGGGGCTGGACACGGGGCGTTCACGCTCGCGCTGGCCGATCTGCTCGGACCGGGCGGGCGGATCGTGGCGGTCGATCGGGACGCGCGCGCCCTGCGCGAGAACGAACGCTCCGTGCGGGCGAGGTTCCCGGCGGTCGAGCTGTCCACGTTCGCGGCCGACCTCGGTGGCCCACTGGACCTGCCGGAGCTCGATGGGCTCGTCGCGGCAAACAGCCTCCACTACATCCCGCGCGACCGGCAGGTGACAGTGATCCGGGACCTCGCCGCGCACCTTCGACCCGCCGGGCGCTTCGTCGTGGTCGAGTACGACGCCGATCGCGGCAACCCGTGGGTCCCGCACCCGTTCAGCTACCCCGCCTGGGAACGGCTGGCGGAGGCGGCCGGTCTCGTCGGGACGCGCCGGATCGGGCGGGTGCCAAGCCGCTTCCTCGACGCGATCTACGCGGCCGAGAGCCGCCGTCCGACCGAGGGCGCCGAGACCGCCCAGCCCGGTCCCGCCCTTACGAGCGTCTCAGCGGCCGCCCGGAGCATCGGTCTCACGGACGCGTCCCGAGGGATGGGCCGCCAGGGGACGGATTTCTATCGGAGTCGCTCCAGCGCCTCCGCCAGTCGTTCGTAGTCGGCGCGTTCGTTGTAGCGCTGGGCGGAGATCCGCAACAGGATCGTTGGGGTTGCGCCGGCGGGGAGTGCCGCGCGGACCGGCCAGGGGCCGATCGGAACCTGGATCCGGTCCTCGGCCACGAGACGCGCGGCCAGCGACTTGGCTGCAACCTCGTCATCGACGCCCGGCAGCGGCAACGCCGCCATCGAGCCGAGCATCGAATCGGGCGCCGGCACCTCGAAGCCAAGGGCGTCGGCAAGGATATCGCGAGCCTCGAGCGCCAGCGCATGGTTCGCGGCCATGATCGCGGGCCAGCCATCACCATCGCCGTCCGGGTTCGCCATCTGGGCCATCAGGCCAATCGCGGCGGGGAGCGTCAAAAAGCCGGTCGGATCGGCCGTCCCGGTCCAGTCGAACTCGTGGCGGAAGCGCGACCGTCCGTCGAGCGGCTCGTTCGCCCCATGTGACACGACGAGCGGATGGATCGCCTCGCGCCGATCTTCGCGGACCCACAGGAGCGCCGATCCCTTCGGTCCACACAGCCACTTGTGGCCGTTCCCCGTCCAGTAGGCGGCGCCGAGACCATCGATATCGAGTGGGAGCATCCCCGGCGCGTGGGCGCCGTCGACGAGCGTGTCGATCCCGCGCCCGTTGAGCTCGGTGACGAGCTCGGCGACCGGGAGGATCAGCGCAGTCGGGCTCGTGACGTGGCTGACGAGGACGAGCCGGGTTCGCGCGGTCACGCCGGCGAGGATCGCGTCGCGGGCGGCCTCGGGACTCGCGATCGGGAAGGGGATCGGCGCGACCACGACCCGTGCCCCGTCTCGCGCGGCGACCGCCCGCACCGCATTGATCGTCGCGTTGTACTCGTGATCGTTGGTCAGCAGCTCGTCGCCGGGCCGGAAACGAAGCGATTGGAGGACGGTGTTGACGCCGGTCGTGGCGTTCGGGACGAAGGCGAGCCCTTCAGGATCCGCGCCGATGAACGTCCCGACCGCGGCTCGCGCCTCGTCCAGCAGCCCCGGCAGGTCGTCCGACAGGAAGCGCACCGGTTCGGCCTCGAGGCGGTCGCGCCACGCCCGCTGGATCGCGAGGATCGGTTCGGGGCAGGCGCCGTACGAGCCGTGGTTGAGGAACGTGACGTCGGGATCGAGCCGCCAGCCGAGGTCGTGCCTCACAACGGGATGACCGGGATCTCGATCACGTCACCGGACCGCCCCACGACCGTCTCGTCGCCGAGCGCCGGAAGCCAGCGCGCCTCGCCGAGGCCGACGACGCGCCAGCCGATCGTCGCGCCCCCGGGGATGACCGGTTGTCGGATCGCCCCGGTCTGCTCGGCGAGCCCGAGCGCACCGAGACCGGGCGGCGCCCAGGCGCGGAAGCGTTCGATGGTGGTCTCCCAGGTCGCCGGCTTGACGTGTGGGACGACGACGATGCCGTGGACGATCATCAGCCCGGCGATCCCGCCGCCCGGCGTCCAGGTCCACGACCCGAAGGCCATCGCGCCGGCGCTCGCGCCCGCGAGGATGGCGCCCGCCGCGAGCGCGTTGGTGACGGCGGCCCAGGCCGGGGAACCGTGCATGATCATCGGGATCAGGTCCGGATCGCCGCCCGGGAAATGGATGACGTCGGCCTCGGCGAGGCGCTCAACAAGGCCCCGATCGGTGGCAGTCGCACGATCGACGACGGCGACCGACCTGACATCGACATCGAAGCTGCCGTCGGCGGCGACCCGCTCGAAGGCCGCCACGCCCTCCGCCGCCGAAAGGTCGGGTCGTCCGCGCGCGGCGGCCGTCGGGACGATCGCAATACGGATCGGACGACCGTCGGCGCCCTGCTCAACGCGCGCCGCGGCCAACTCGAGCAAGGCGGCCAGAAACGGCTCGTCGCCCGCTCGGAACTCGCCGCCGCCGTGGAGCGCGACCGGCCCGGTCATGGCGCGCTCGTTGGTTCATCCGGGTCTGGCGGTGTCACGTTCTTCACCGGTTGGTCGGAGGGGGCGGAACCCGCCGGCGGACGCCCGCGCCGCACGATCCGGGCCAGCCGACCAGGCGCCACGACGAACGGCGCGATGTAGGCCACGAGCAGGATCGGGACGAGCACCCGGATCGCCACCGGCCGGACCGCAACGAGGAAGGACAACGCCCACAGCCCCGCCGCATAGGTCCCGATCGCGCGGCCCCTGAACCCGGCCAGCTGGAGCCGGCGGGCCGGAATCAGCACGAGGAATCCCAGGACCAGACCGACGGCCAGGAGCGCGGGAGCGGGCATCACCCGAGATGGTAGGCCGTCACGCCCGCCACGTCGCTCGGTTCAGCGGCTCACCGAGCGCTACCTTCCAATCGGCCTGGCTCTCGAGCATCAACACGCCCTTCGAGAGTGGGGTGTTAGGGTCGCCGCCATGCGATGGATGCGATCCGCCCACCTGGTCACGCTGAGCCTGCTGCTCGCAGGCTGCGGAGCCAGTGGTTGGCACGGCACGGACGTCCATCTCGTCGATGGGACGTGGATCGGGACGGAAACCGCGTGCGGTCAAGGAGATGACGCCCTCGAGTGCCGGACCATCGTCGAGCGGACGATGGCGGCCCTCCCGTCCGATGTTCGGGCCAACGTCACCAAGGCGGTGCTCGCCGACCTTCCAACCACGCTCGTGAACTTCCTCGGCGAGACGCATACCGCTCACCTCGCGGTTGGGATCGAAACGCGGAAGGCGGTCGTCATCGATCTGGTCGACGGCACCCGGCGTGTGATCGGCCTGTGGTGCATGCTGCCGTCCTCCAGCGACGGGACCTTCCTTGCCGCGGAGGCGACCTGTCGGATCAGCCCGCTCGACTACTGGCGTGACGGAAACGATCCGCCGCCGTGACGACGGAGAAACACGGAGCAGCATGAGAGCGCTGACACGTAGCGACCCCACCAGCGGACTTTGTGGCCGGGGGTAGGCCGCGTCGTCGTGCCAGGTGTCCTCACTGCGGACGGATGGGTCGCCGATCGGGACGACATCCTTGGTCACCATCGCGTAGACGTATTCCTCAGGATCCCAGACGCTCTCACCGTGATCCCGAGGGCACCGAGCTTGGCCCAGCTGACGAACGACGACGGTATTTGGGCGGCGAAGAACACGACTCCGACGAGAAGTGCGCCGGTCAGAACGACAAGACTCCGGGCGAGGCACGCATTGCTCGATCGAAGACGCGCTTCGGTATCTCGCCCATCACGGCACCTCGGCGATCGTCCCGGCAGGTGCGCTACACATCCCGAGCTCGCCTGACGTACGCGATGCAGAGAATCACGAGGAATCCGATAGCCCAAGCCGCTGCGGGAATCCAGGTGATCTCGCCGCAGGTGGGGTCGGTGGCACAGCGAAAACCACCAACTCCGGCGCCCTTGAATGTCTGAAGCAGGACAACGAGCACCGTCCAGGCGACGAGCAGGAAGATGACCCATCCCTTCAGGGACGGGAATGGTCGCATGGCGCGTTGCGTACAGACGATGGTGCTTGCCCGGGAGGGGATCGTAGCCTCGCCGTTTTCGAGCATCG
>JBDTNS010000039.1:0-11336 GCA_039933675.1 Chloroflexota bacterium | reverse complement strand
CGCTCGACCTCGACGCTCGGGATACCGGCCTCGGCGTCTGGGTGGCCGATGTCCCAGGATCCGAGCGGCTTGCCCCCGGGCAGTCGGTCGTCGCAACGTTCTACTGGCCGGGCGCTGATCGCTGGGAAGGCCGGGACATCGAGGTGGGCGTCGTCGCCGCATAGCGAGGCAGACGCGGGCCCTGCGGTAGCCGACCGGCTATCGTCTCCGGATGCCGCCCGATCCGACCCATCCGACCGACGACGATATCGAAGGGATGGTCATCGACGCCCTCGAGGCGCTACCCACCCCGTTTCGCGAACGGCTCGGCAGCGTCGCGATCGTTGTCGAGGAGGAAGCGACGCCGGCGCAACTTGCCTCGGTGGGCGCGCACGGGCTGTACGGGCTGTATCAGGGCGTCCCGCGCACGCGCCTGTCCGCGGATGCCGCGCCATCGCCGAGCAAGATCACGATCTTCCGCGGGACGCTGACCCGCGCGAACCGGACGCCGGAGACGCTCGCGGCGGCCGTCGCCGAGACCGTCTACCACGAGATCGCCCACCACTTCGGGATCTCCGACGCGCGGCTCCACGAGCTGAAGCGCGGGGGCTGACTCAGGAGGCCGGCCGAGGCGGCCGGGGCGGTGCAGGAGCAGCGTCCCCATCGAGCCCGAGCCGCCGCGCGATCGCCGCCGCCTCGACGCGGTTGGCGGCACCGAGCTTGTCGAAGATGTTCGAGGCGTGGACGCTCGCGGTCTTGCGGCTGATGAAGAGGGCGTCGGCGATCGCCTGATTTGTCCAGCCCGCGGCGATCAGGGCAAGGACTTCGCGTTCCCGATCGGTCAGACCGTGGCGCCCGGCATCGACGCCATCGAGACTCGCACGGCCCGCCGGATCGTCGAGGTCGATCCGGGCCTGCCGGGCGAGGCGATCGATCTCGGCGAGGAGCGGCATGGCGCCCAGCCGAACGGCGGTCGAGCGCGCAGCCGCCAGACTCGCCTGCGCCTCGGCCCGGGGCTGACGGTCGCGCAGGGTCGCGGCACCGGCCCGAAACCGGGCATAGGCCGCGGAATACGGACGGCCGAGCGTTTCAAACCCCTCGGCGAGCCGGGTCCAGTCGCCCGCCGCGTCCCGCGCATCGACGCGGCTCGCCTCAGCCCGGCAGAGCCCCGCGACGAGCGCCGGCCGTGTCGGTTCGCGCGGTCCACCCGGAGTTGCCACCGGAATGCCGAGCAAGGCCCCGACATGCTCGACGACGGCGCCGATCTGGTGTGCGCGCATCCGCGCCTCCTCGACCCCGGCCTCATCGCGTCGGGCGAGTGCCTCGGTGGCGGCGTCGGCCTCGACACGAAGGCCCGTGGCCGCGAGTGAGGCCAGCGCGGGATCCGGCGGTCCGGCGGCCGCCAGTTGCAGGCCCTCCCCGACCATCGCGCGAGCCTCGGCGATGCGACCGTCGATCGCCGCGAGCTCGGCCCGCGCGGCGACGAGCGCGGCATGATCGTCGCTGCCGCCACTTGCCTCGTCGGCCGCCCACGCGGTCGCGAGGGCCTCTTCCGCTGCGGCACGATCGCCCCGGAACCCGTCGAGTCGACCGCGCTGGATCCGCAGCCCGATCCCGACGCTCCCGACTGGGTCGTGCGCCAACCCGAGCCGCAGATACGCGTCCGCCTCGTCCCACCGGCCGACCGCGATCGCCGCCTTCGCCGCCAGCGCAAGCAGAAGCCCGCCATACGTTCGCTCCACGCCGATTGCGCGCGTCCGCTCCCAGCCCGCGACCGCCACGGCGAGCGCCTCGTCGGTGCGGCCGACGTGGTCGAGAAGCCGGGCCAGGTTGGTCGCCCCCAGCGCGATACCCTCGGCGCCACCGAGCTCGTCGGCGATCACGAGCGCGGCTCGCACCTGCTCGACGCCGTCGTTCACGCGGCCGAGGAGCGCCAGGTCCCAGCCCAGAACGCCGAGCGCAAGTGCTTCGTCGGAGGGTGACGGGACCGCGCGGGCGACGACCAGCGCGTCCTCGGCGATCGGGAGCGACTCCAGCACACGGCCGCTCAACATCAGGATCCCGGCGTGGTGCGCGAGAATCCGGGCCCGCGCCGCGGTCGGCGGCTCAGCCGGGATGAGGCGCTCGGCCTCGGCGACCGCGGCCTCCGCGGCGACCCGATCGCCGGCCTCCCAGAGGAACCAGCGCTGGCGCTCGTGGAGACCGCTGGCACGTGCTGGATCGACGGTCGCATCGACGCCGTCGAGCGCCTGTCGCCCGAACTCGACCGCCTCAGCGTACGCACCGATCAGGCCGGCTGTCTCTGCAGCCCGGGCGAGGAGCTCGACGCGGTCTTCGACACCAATCCGAGCGTCTGAGCCGGCCGGGTCGTCAGGATCGTCCGGGTCGCCGATGCCGTCCCATAGCTCGAGGGCACGCAGGTAGTACCGGTGCGCGTCGACGAAGGCGTACGACCGCTCGGCGGCCCGCGCGGCTTCGATCGTGGCCGGGAGCGCCCGCCGCTCATCGCCCGCTTCGTCCCAGTGGTATGCGAGCTCGGCCGCGGACGGCGCCGGACCCGGCCCACGTCGGCCCGCGGCTCGCTCCGCCATACGCGCCTCGAGGGCTGCCGCATATCCAGCGTGGAGTCGTGCCCGCTCGCCGGGGAAGAGCTCGCCGTGGATGACTTCCTGGAGCAGTGCGTGGCCGAAAACGTAGTGCGGATCACCGCGCCCGCCGGTGGGCACGAGGATCCGCCGGTCGACGACCTCGCGGAGGGCGTCGCGAACGAGCGGACCGGGCGATTCGCTGACGGCGACGAGGAGCTCGTCGTCGATCCGCAAGCCGGCCGCCGATGCGACCCGGAGGACCTCCTGGCCTGCCTTGGAGATCGCCGCTACCCGTGCCAGGACGACGTCGCGGAGCCTCGCCGGGAGCGTCTCCTCGGCGGTCTCGCGAGCGATCGCGATCACCTGTTCGGCATAGAACGGGTTGCCGCCGCTCCGCTCGAACGTCCGGTCGACGAGCGCCTGGTCCGGGGCGCGCCCGAATTCGTCCGCCAGGAGGCGCGCCAGATCCTCCCGTCCCAGCCGGGCAAGGTCGACGCGTTCGACCCGATCGCCACGCTCGAGCTCGGCGAAGTACGTGGAAAAGGCATCGCGCGGATCGAGTTCGTCGGTCCGAATCGTCGCGATGAGCAGGACGCGGTCGGCGCGCAGGTTCCGGACGAGGAACGCGAGGAGGTCCTGGCTCGACGGGTCGGCCCACTGGACGTCCTCGACGACGAGGGCGACGGGCGCCGTCCGGGCGAGCCGGACGAGGACGCCGAGCACGAGCTCAAAGAGCCGCACCTGGGCAAACCGGTCATCGGTCGCGGCCTCGTCGGGCGATACGACCGCGACGGCCGCGGCCGATCCGCGGTCCGTCTGATCCGGGCGGCCGCGGACTTCGGGCATCAATCGCGCGAGCTCACCCCGGCTCGGACCGAGCAGCGCCGGGAGTGTCGCCGGGTCCACGTCGCGCAGGAGGGCGCGAAAGGCCTCGACGAATGGAGCGTATGGGAGACCGCCCGAGCCGAGCGCGAGGCAACCGCCGCTCAGGACGCGACCCCCGTCCGACGCGATCCGCGCGACGACCTCGTCGACAAGTCGAGACTTGCCGATCCCGGCTTCACCGGCGACGACGACGGTGCGCGATTCGCCAGCCGATGCGCGCGTATAGGCCCGGGCAAGCCGCTCCACCTCGGCGGCACGCCCGATGAGAGCGTGGCCACGCATGTCGTCCACGGCCCGGCGATGATAGGCGCCCCGACGAGTCATCCGTCTGCGTCCGCCGCGGGCGGGGTACCGCGGCATTCACGCGGTCATGCCGGCCAGCTCGAGCTGCGTCCGAAGCCGGCCACGCGCGCGGCAGAGCCGCGTCCGGGTCGCCGCGTGAGAGCAGCCGATCATCCCGGCGATCTCCTCGGGTCGGTAGCCCTGCGCGGCCAGGGCGACGAGTTTCCGGTCGCGCTCGGCGAGCGATGCGAGACCCTCGCGCAGGAGCTGGTCGCGCTCGCGGGTGAGGATCTCGTCCTCGGGCGAGTCTGCGACGGATCGGTCGTAGAGGGCCGGCATCGCCTTGGTCGCGACGGACGCCCGGCGTGCGCGGCTCACGACGAGGTTGCTGCCGACCCGGAAGAGCCACGCCCGCGGTTCGAGCGGCGCTCGGCCGCCCCGCATCTCGAGAGCGAGCCGCAGGAATGCCTCGCTGACGAGGTCGTCCGCGATGGATGAATCGCGCGTCAGGGCGAGCAGCCGGCGGCGAAGTGGACCGGCGTGGGCGAGGAAGAGCGCCTCGAGCCGGTCATCCTGCGCTCGGGGGCCGTCAACATCGACGCCGGGGAACGGGATCACGTTGCTGGTCATGGGCTGGACCTCGGTCGCTGGTCCGGCCAGGTCGGCCGGTCAACACGACGGTCGGTCTGAGGCGGCGCGGCGTGCATACGGCCCGCGCCCTATTTCGCGTCGCGGGACGCCTCAATTCGCCCGGTCCACGCCCGGCCCATGAGCGCCAGCGCGCGCGGCGTACGGATACCGGGCCGGGCGGATTATCCTCACGGATGCATCGACAGCGAGGAGGCTTGCCGTTGTTGAGTCGGCGCGGCTAGGATGCGGCCCAATGGTCCGCCGCCAATCGCCGCGCGGGACCCATGATCCGGTCGCCAAGACGAACTGGAGCCCCCGGTCGTCGAGCGGCCAATAGAGGAGAAAGCATGCGCAACCGAGCGTTCGGGCTATCGATCCTGTTCGTGTTCTCGATGGCCGTCACAGCCTGTAGCGGCACGACCGCCGACGTCAAGAAGGTCGGCCTCGTGACCGACGTCGGTACCCTTGAGGACAAGTCCTTCAACGAGGCCTCATGGGTTGGCGCCCAGGCGGGCGCCAAGGACATCAGCGGCACGGCCAGCAACATCGTCACCAAGGCGCCGGCCGACTACGCGGCAAACATCAAGACCTTTGTCGACCAGGGCTACGGCACGGTTGTGACCGTCGGCTTCGCGATGGGCGATGCCACGACCGCGGCGGCCAAGCTCTACCCGAAGGTCAAGTTCATCGGCGTCGACCAGGGTGTCTGCATCGACGAAACCGGCAAGAGCGATCCGACGTTCGCCTGCAAGGGCGACCCGAAGACGCTCCTGCCGAATTACCAGGGCCTCGTCTTCCGTGAGGACCAGGTCGGCTACCTCGCCGGTGTCCTCGCCGCGGGCGTCTCGAAGTCGGGCGTCATCGGCACGGTCGGCGGGATCAACACGATCCCCGCCGTCGTCCGCTACATCAACGGCTACCGCAACGGTGCCGCATCGGTGAATCCGAAGATCGACGTCAAGGTCGCGTACGTCTCGACCGACATCACTAAGGCGTTCAACGACCCGGGCACCGGCAAGTCGATCGCCCAGCAGATGATCGGCCAGAAGGCCGACGTGATCTTCCAGGTCGCCGGACTCTCCGGCACCGGGGCGATCGAGGCCGCCTGCGCGACGACCGGTGTCATCGGACTCGGCGTCGACGTCGACCAGTCGAAGTCGCTGCCGCAGGACGCCAAGTGCATCCTGAGCAGCGCCGAGAAGAAGCTCGTCAACGCGGTTGACGCCGCGATCAAGAAGATCGCGGCCAAGACCGATATCGGCGGCACGACGGTGTGGGACGCATCGACCGATCCGGTCGGTGTCGGCCTCTCGCCGTTCGGCGGTGACTATGCCGCTCTCGTCACCCCGGATCTCCAGTCCAAGATCGACGCCGCCCTGGCCGGCATGAAGGCCGGGACGGTCGATCCGTGCAAGCCCACCCCCTGCGACAAGAAGGACTGACCTTCCGGGCAGTCCGCTGACGACAGACGAACGGGCCGACATCGCGTCGGCCCGTTCGTGCATCCAATCCATCGATCGCAACCGGCTGGGAGCGTGATGGCCGAGCCCACAACGGTCCTCGAAATGCGCGGGATCACCAAGCGGTATCCCGGCGTCCTGGCCAACGACGCGATCGACCTCGACCTTCGGTCGGGCGAGATCCACGCGCTCCTCGGGGAGAACGGCGCGGGCAAGTCCACGCTGATGAATATCCTCTACGGACTCGCGGTCCCGGACGAGGGCTCGATCCTGATCGACGGGAAGCCGGTCGAGATCACCGGCCCGGCCAATGCGATCGCCCGCGGGATCAGCATGGTCCACCAGCACTTCATGCTCGTCCCGGTCCTCACCGTCGCCGAGAACATCCTGCTCGGCGAGGAGACGATGGCCAACCCGGTCTTCATCGACCGGAACGAGGCGCGCCGCCAGATCGTCGCCCTCGGCCGCCAGTTCGGCTTCGAGATCGACCCCGACGCCAAGATCGAGAACCTCTCGGTCGGCTGGCAGCAGCGGGTCGAGATCCTCAAGGCGCTCTACCGCAAGGCGCGCATCCTCGTGCTCGACGAACCGACCGCGGTCCTCACGCCCCAGGAGACCGAGGAGATCTTCCTCGTCCTGCGCCGCCTCGCGACCGAGGGTCACTCGATCATCTTCATCAGCCACAAGCTCTACGAGGTCCTCGAGATCGCGGATCGGATCACGGTCATCCGACGCGGCAAGGTCGTGGGCCAGCGGGTCCCAGGCGAGACCGACGAGGAGGATCTGGCCACCCTGATGGTCGGCCGGAACGTCCTGCTCACCGTCGACCGCGGGGACTCCCACCCCGGCGATGTCGTCCTCTCGGTCGAGGGCCTGCGGGCAAAGGACGATCGCGGACGCGAGGCCGTCCGCGGTGTCGATCTCGAGGTGCGGGCCGGCGAGATCCTCGGGATCGCCGGCGTTGCCGGCAACGGCCAGGACGAGTTGGTCGAGTCCCTGACCGGTCTCCGCCGGCCGACCGCGGGCCGCGTCACGATGATCGGCCGGGACGTGACCGGCTGGCGGCCGCGCCAGGTCTACGAGGCGGGTCTCGCCCACGTCCCGGGCGACCGGCATCGCTGGGGAATGATCCTGAGCTTCCCGCTCGGGGACAACCTCGTCCTGACGACCTACTACAGGCCGCCCTTCGCGCGTGGCCTCGTTCGTCACGACGAGGCGATCGCGGCGTGGGCCAAGGAATTGATCGAACGCTTCGACATCCGGACGCCCTCGGCGACGGTGGCCGTCGAGACGCTATCTGGCGGCAATCAGCAGAAAGCGGTCGTGGCCCGCGAGTTCAGCCGCGAGCCGAAGCTGCTCGTCCTCGATCAGCCGACACGCGGGCTCGACGTCGGGAGCATCGAGTTCATCCATCGCCGGGCGATCGAGATGCGCGACGCCGGAGCGGCGATCCTCCTCGTCTCGGCCGAGCTCGACGAGGTCCTCGAGATGTCCGACCGGATCGCCGTGATGTACCGCGGCAAGCTTGTCGCCACGCTTGACGGACGCACCGCGAGCAAGGAGGAGGTCGGCCTCCTGATGGCAACCGGCGGCCGAGAGCCGGCGCCCGCGGCCCGCAAGGCAACGGCGTGACCGCTCCCCTCGTCGACGCCGGTCCAGGACGACCGTTCTGGCGGCGCGGCCGTGCCGGGCAGGTCTGGGCGATCGCGGGCGTGCCGGTCGCCGCGGTCATGCTGGCGCTCATCGTCGCCGGGGTCATCATCCTCATCTCGAGCGTCGTGACCACAGGTTCGCTCGACCTGTCGCTACCGCTCGTCGCGTACGCGGCCCTTGCCCAGGGCGCGTTCGGTTCGCAGTCGGCGCTCCTCAACACGGTCCTCCAGGCCACCCCGCTCGTCCTCGGCGGACTTGCGGTCGGGGTCGGGTTCAAGGCCGGTCTCTTCAACATCGGCGGGCAGGGCCAGTTCCTCCTCGCGGCGACGGCCGCGGCCGGGGTCGGCGCGGCGCTCGCCACCGCACCGGGGCCGATCGCGATCACGGCGGCGCTCCTGGCCGGCATCCTCGCCGGCGCGTTCTGGGGATTGATCCCCGGCGCCCTCAAGGCCTTCTCGGGCGCCCACGAGGTCGTGACCACGATCATGCTCAACTCGATCGCCGCGGCGGTGATCGGGTTCCTCATCCTCGGGCCGCTCCTGGCACCCGGATTCTCATTCGGCCGGACCGGCGACCTCGGCAATGCGGGCCTTCCGATCATCCTGGGCGACAACATCCATCTCGGAGTCGTTCTCGCCGTCATCGCCGTCCCGGTCGTGTGGTGGCTGCTCTACAGGAGCACGATCGGGTTCGAGATCCGGAGTGTCGGCGCGAACCCGAGCGCCGCACGCTATGCCGGGATGCGGCCGGCCGTCCTGACGATGCTGACGATGAGCTTCTCCGGGCTCCTGTTCGGGGTCGCCGGTTCGATCGAGATCCTCGGCGTGAGCCACTTCATGATCCCTTCTTACGGGACGTCGATCGGGTTCGATGCGATCGCCGTCGCATTGCTCGGGCGATCGCATCCGTTCGGGATCGCCGCCGCCGCGCTCCTGTTCGGCGCCCTCCGCGCCGGCGCCGGGCTGATGCAGGTCCTGGCCAATATCCCGGTCGAGATCATCGACGTCATCCAGGCCATCATCCTGCTCTTCCTCGCCGCGGACATCGTCGTCCGGCGTGTCTTCCGGATCCGGGCGGACGAGGAGATGGCCGATCTCGCGACGGTCACGAACTCGTACGCCGGGCGGGTCCGCTGATGGACCAGCTCTCGAACTTCCTCGATTCGATCCCGGTCCTCGGCGTGGTCTTCCAGCTGTTCGGCTACCTCGTCGCGACCGTCCCTGTGATCGCCCCGGTTTTCGTCGCGCTGGCTGCGCCGATCGCGCTCGGCGCCCTGTGCGGGATCATGAACGAGCGCTCCGGGATCGTGAACATCGGCATCGAGGGGATGATGCTGAGCTCGGCGTTCACCGCCTTCCTCGCCGCCGCCATCGTCGCCCAGGCGATCGGATCGACGGGCGCGACCCCGATCTTCGGAATCACGATCCCGCTGGTTGCCGGCGTGGCGGTCGCGATCCTGACCGGGATGCTCGTCTCGGCGCTCCATGCCTGGCTCTCGATCTCGATTCGCGCCGACCAGATCATCAGCGGCACGATCATCAACATCATGGCGTTCGGCGTGACTGGCTACCTCAACCGGCTTGTCATTTCGTCGAACCCGCGCCTCGGTGCGGGGATCTTCAGACCGTTCTCGCCACCGACCTTCCTCGCCGACCTGCCGGGCGTCGGCTGGCTGTTCAAGGCGTTCTTTGCGCAGGGGCCGATCGCGATGTCCGTCGTCTTTCTCGTGATCCTCCTCCAGATCTGGCTCTTCCGGTCGCGTTGGGGCCTGCGCACGCGAGCCGTCGGCGAGCATCCCAAGGCCGCCGAGACGGTCGGCATCGATGTCATCCGTCTGCGCTACCGCAACGTCATCCTCGGCGGCGTCTTCGCCGGGCTGGCCGGGGCCTACCTCACGCTCGAGCAGAGCGGTTCGTTCCAGAACGGGATGACAAGTGGCCGAGGGTTCATCGCCCTTGCCGCGGTCATCTTCGGGCGCTGGACGCCGCTCGGAGCGTTCGGTGCTGCGCTCCTGTTCACTTCTGCAGAAGCGCTGCGCGTCGCCATCAGCCTGAGCCCGCCGACCGGCAATCTCGGCGACGTCCTGCGATTCATCCCGGCCGAGTTCTACGGGGCCCTGCCGTACGTCGTGACGCTCGTCGTCCTCGTCGCGGCCGTTGGCCGGAGCGTGGCACCCGCGGCCGTCGGCAAGCCGTACGTGCGAGAAGCGCGATCCTGAGCCGGGGATCATGACCCGGGACGAACGCGAGCGGGCCGCCGCCTTTCTCGATCTCCAGGAGGGCCGTGGCCCTGTCCCTGTCCTCGACGACGCCGGGATCGAACGCGCGCTGCGCGCGACGCGCCGGATCGCGGTCGTCGGGGCGTCGGCCAACCCCGGTCGGCCCTCGTTCGCGGTCTTCCGCTACCTCATCCGGCAGGGCTTCGAGTGCGTTCCGATCAACCCGAACGAGCGGCATATCCTCGGCGTCCCGGCCTTCAGGAGTCTCGCGGAGGCCGTAGCCGAGACCGGCTCATTCGAGATGGTCAACGTCTTCCGACGCTCGGAGCTGTGCGTTCCGCACGCCCGCGAGGCGGTCGCCGCCGGCGCGCGGTTCCTCTGGCTCCAGCTCGGCGTCGTCAACTGGGGAGCCGCCCGGATCGCGCACGAGGGCGGCCTCGAAGTCGTCATGGATCGCTGTACTGCGATCGAGTGGCGGAAGCTCCGCGCGACGCGGTAGACAGCGGCTGGCTGGTCCAAAGCGGCCCAGCCGCGGGGCCGCTCCCCTATCGGATCAGGAACCCGAGGAAGACCAACACCACTCCCGCGATCGCGATCGCGGTTCCGATCTGCGTCTGACGGCGGAGCATCGCCATCGCCACCGAGGCGCCGGTCGTGCTGTCGTCGCGGATACCGCCCCGCCACGCCCCGTAGCGCGCGACGTTGGCGTCCTGCTCCCGAAGCGCCTGGTAGCGCGTCCAAGGACCCCTCGCCCGCGTGTAGCCAATGATGATCAGGGCCACGCCCGCGAGCCAGAGCATGATGTTCAGCGGCCCCACCCGTTCAACCCTCCCCCGATGATTCGCGGTCGAGTCGTTGGCGCACCTCGGCCTGGATGAGCGCCGCATTCGCCTGACCGCGCGTGGCCTTCATGACCTGGCCGACGAGGAACCCGACCGCCTGTTGCTTGCCGGCACGGTAGTCGGCGACCGCCGCCGGATGGGCGGCGAGAACCGCGTCGACGGCCTCGGTCACGGCCCCGCTGTCCGTGATCTGGCGGAAGCCGCGGTCGGCAATGATCGTCGCGGCGGCGCTGCCGGACGCCACGTGCGCCTCGAGCACGTCGCGTCCCTGGGCCCGCGAGATCGAGCCGCCAATGACCGCCTCGACGATCGCAGCGAACTCGGCCGCTACGACCGTGACTGGCACGTCAGCCGCGTTGCGCAGGCGCAGGTACTCGCCGGTGACCCAGTTGGCCACCGGCTTGGCCTCGAGCCCGGGGCGAGCCGCGAGCGTGGCCTCGAAGAGCACGACCGCGTCGGGGTCCGCCACGAGGACGGCGGCGTCGTACGGCGACAGCCCGAGGGCTTCGCGATATCGCTCCCGGCGTGCGGCCGGCAGTTCCGGAAGGCCGGCCCGGATCTCGGTCAGCCAGGCCGAGTCGAGGTGGAGCGGCGGCAGATCGGGCTCGGGGAAGTAGCGGTAGTCGTCGGAGGTCTCCTTGACCCGCATCCGGTAGGTCGAACCACGCTCCTCCGACCAGCCGCGCGTCTCCTGGACGATCAGCTCGCCCGCGTCGATGGCGGCGGCCTGGCGTTCGATCTCGAAGGCGATCGCGCGCTCGACGGCGCGGAACGAGTTCATGTTCTTGACCTCGACCCG
>JBDTNS010000038.1:0-11571 GCA_039933675.1 Chloroflexota bacterium | reverse complement strand
AGACTCTTAATCTCTCGGTCGTGGGTTCAAGTCCCACCGGGCTCACCAGTGCCAGGCCCCTCGACGGCGGCCCTGCGCAACCACCCTTCCAGATGACCAAGGTCGACGCGCTCGATCCGGGGCCGGAGATCGCGAGCGCTCGCACCGCCGAGGTCGAATCGGCCGCGATCTCCCCGATTTCGGTGTCGGGCGGCGGCCAGGTCCGCGTCGGCACCGCGTCCTGGACCGACCCGACGATGACCGCGACGGGCGTCTTTTACCCCAATGACGCGAAGACCGCCGAGGAGCGGCTCCACCATTACGCCTCGACCTTTCCGCTGGTCGAAGTCGACGCGACCTACTACGCCCTGCCATCTGCCGAGACGGCGAAGCTGTGGGTCGAACGCACTCCGCCCGATTTCGTGTTCGACATCAAGGCGCATGCTCTGATGACCGGACAGGGCACCGAGACAAAGCGACTCCCGAAGGCGATCAGGACGGCATTGCCAGAACCGGTCGCGACGAAGCCGCGGATCTATGCGAAGGACCTCCCGGACGAGGTCCTCGACGCCGTGTGGGCCTCCTTCCGGGACGGACTGGAACCGCTCGCGGAGGCCGGCCAGCTGGGTTCGATCCTGCTCCAGTTCCCGCGCTGGTTCTTCCCGTCGTCGGAGAACCGCGGCACGATCGAAGAGGCGGCCGAGCGCCTCGATGGGTTCGCCTGCGCGGTCGAGTTCAGGAACGCCGCCTGGCTCAACGAGAAGAACGCCGAGCGAACGCTCCGCTTCCTGCGCGATAGGAACCTGGCGTTCGTCATGGTCGACGAGCCCCAGTCGTTCAAGAGCAGCGTTCCCCCGGTGACCGCGGTGACGGCCGACCTCGCGTTCGTCCGCTTCCACGGCCGCAATCGCGAGACCTGGGAGGCGAGGGGCATCACGCCGGCCGAGCGCTTCCGCTACCTCTACTCGCGCGATAAGCTCCGCGAGTGGGTCCCGAAGATCCGCGAGGTCGCGCGCGAGGCAGCTGACACGCACGTCCTGATGAACAACTGCTACGCGAACTACGGCACGACGAACGCACGCGAGATCGCCGCGCTCCTCGACGGCGACATCCCGGAACCCTGAGCCCAACGGACGCGCGGCGCGCGACGTCGCCGCAACGCGCGTGCCTCGCTGACGCGCATGCGTGCAACCCGCGGCAGGCGATCCTGACGGCATGGCATTTCTGGCCGCCCTTATCGCGTTCGGATCACGGTTCGCCAGCAAGGTCCTGACCACGGCGCTCGGCTGGGCGAGCACGCTCCTCTTCGGGAGGGTTCCTGCCTCGCGCCAGATCCTCCTCCTCGGGATCACGTTCGGGTCGGTCATCTGGATGGTCATGTTGGCCGGCTTCATCATCCCGGACCTCGGCGCGTTCCTGCTCCTCCTGGTCCCGCCGCAGAATGTCGTCCCGCAGGGCGTGATTCGCCTGCTGATGCTGATGGGCGTCATCGTCGTCCCCGGTATCGTCGGCGCCGCGACGCTTGCGCTCACCGCGGACAAGCGGTCGGCCCGCGGCGCGATCGAGTCGGTTGCGCGCGGGTATCCACTCACGACCGTGCTCGCCGTGCTCCTCATCTTCCTCGCGGTCCTCGCCATCTGGCGCAAGGCGACGAGCCTCGTTCGCCACTGGACCGACGCGCACGTCCCGATGGTCGTGAAGCCCGGTGCGTATGAGCAGGTCGCCAGTGACCTCGACAAGGCGCTGACTGATGCCGGCTTCGACCTCGAACCTAGCCCTGCGCCGGCCGCCATGTCGAAACCGGCCAAATGGCTCGCCGCGATCGCGGGCCGCTCGTCCGGCGCGCTCGTCCCCGACCGGATGCTGCAGCTCCGCGGCACAAATCTCGACATCCTCATCTACCCGATGGACGTGCTCATCTCGGGCAAGCCGGACGACGTCACCAGGGCGCGCGCCGCGATCGCCAGCCGGCTCACCTCCTCGGCCGCCCACCTGACCGTCAGCGCCGAGGCCCAGGCGATCGAGGATCGTGTGGCGGCGCTGGCCGTCAGTCCCGTCGACGAGTCCGGGCATGCCCCGGTCTTCAACGACGCGGTGGCCGCCGAGTTCGCGGCCATCGACGAGAAGCTCGCCACGATCCGCATCCCGTACGAGGAATGGGAGGTCCTGTACCGCCAGCGGCTCCAGGTCGAGCGCGACCTGCGCGCCGGGGCGATGGCCGGCGAAGCGGTCCTCGGCGCTCCGAGTCTCGGCGTGGACGGCAGTGGCGGGGCGCTCGCCGCCGTCGGCCGGATGCTCCGCCAGGGCGCCGCCGCATTGATCGAGGTCGCAACCGACGAATCGACCGTCGAAGCGCTCGACAAGCTCGCCGGCCCGCGCTGGCGGGTTGCCGCCCAGGCAGCCGATGTCGCAGTCGTCGCGGCACGTGCGGCGGTCCGCTCCGCAACCGCGCCGCAGGCCGATGAACCGGCCGACCGCGACCACGATGGGAAGACCGTCAAGCCCTGACGGCGGTCAGCCGAGCTGGTTGTCGATCTGCGCTCGCTGGAGCCGGCCCGAGAAGTCGACGTAGATGGCCTTCCACTCGGTATAGGTGTCGAGCGCGACGTGGCCTGCCTCGCGGTGACCGTTGCCGGTCTCTTTCCAGCCGCCGAACGGCAGGTGGACCTCCGCGCCGGTCGTGCCCGCGTTGACGTAGACGATCCCGGTCTCGAAGTCGCGCATCGCGCGGAACGCCGTGTTGACGTCCCGCGTGTAGATGCTCGACGAGAGCCCGTAGCGTGTCTGGTTGAGCGCGAGCATCGCCGAGCCGTAGTCGTCGACCGGGATGATCGAGAGGACCGGGCCGAAGATCTCCTCCTGGCCGATCCGGTCCATCGCGCCGACGTCGGTGAAGATCGTTGGCTCGAAGAAATGACCCTCGGCCAGACCGTCGCCGCTCGGTCGTCCGCCGCCGATCACGAGCTCGCCTTCGCGGCGGCCGATCTCGACGTAGCTCGCGACCTTGTCGAGGGCACCAGCGTTGACGAGCGGGCCGACATCGACCGACGGATCGAGCCCGGAGCCAAGTCGGAGCTTGCGCGTTCGCGCCTCGAGCCGCTGGAGCAACGGTTCCACGACGGTGCGCTCGACGATGACCCGCGACGCCGCCGTGCAGCGCTGGCCGGTCGTCCCGAACGCGGACCAGAGGATTCCGTCGGTCGCGAGGTCGAGGTCGGCGTCGGCCAGGACGACAACCCCGTTCTTGCCGCCGAGCTCGAGCGAGACCCGCTTGAGCCGGCGACCGGCGCGCTCGGCGATCCGCTTGCCGGTCGCCGATGAGCCGGTGAACGAGATGATCGCGACGTCCGGGCTGTCGACGATCGCGTCGCCGACCTCGGCCCCGGAGCCGGTCACCAGGTTGACGACACCGGGCGGGAACCCCGCCTCCGCCATCAGTTCGACGAGCAAGGTCGCGCAGTGCGGGGTGTCCGACGACGGCTTGAAGACGACGGTGTTCCCGGTCACCAGCGCCGGCATCGTCTTCCAGCACGGAATCGCCATCGGGAAGTTCCATGGCGTGATGATCCCGGCGACCCCGAGTGGCTGGCGGATGCTCATCGCCCACTTGTCCGGGAGCTCGGAGGGGACCGTCTCGCCCGCCATCCGGCGACCCTCGCCGGCCATCAGGTAGGCGATGTCGATCGCCTCCTGGACGTCGCCACGCGCCTCGGTGAGCACCTTGCCCATCTCGCGCGTCATCGCCCGGGCGAGGCGTTCCTTGTGCTCGGCCAGCAGGGCACCGAACGCGTACAGGATCTCGCCGCGCTTCGGGGCCGGCGTGCGTCGCCACATCGGAAAAGCGGTCTCGGCTGCCCTGACGGCCATCGCCACGTCTGCCGCGGTCCCCTGCTGGAACCGTCCAATCACATCGCGCCTGTCGGCCGGGTTCCGGCTTTCAAACGTGGCGCCCGAGGTGGAGTCGCACCAGGCGCCGGAGACGAAGTGGCGGAAGGTCGGGGTCTCGACGGTGGTCTCGCGCATTTCGGCATCGTAGCGCGCACCGGAACTCGTGCCACGAATGACGCCCGCGTCAACCTACACTCCGGACGTGTCCCAGAGTCGCGATCGCGGCCTCGCGATGGTCGGCTCGTGCGACTCGTCGAATGCGCGCCAGCTGGACGGATGGCGAGAACCTCGGAATACGTAGCGGATAAGGGCGTCTCGACACACTCCGCCAGATGGATGACCAACGGTCAGGGGCGGCGTTCCGAGCGATCCGGATCCGCAAGCGGTGGCGCCAGGTCGATCTCTCCGTCAAATCGGGCGTATCGCGGACGATCATCGGCCGGATCGAGCGCGGCCGGCTCGCGACGGTCCCCCTCGGAACCATCCGCAAGGTTGCCGCCGCGCTCGACGCCAGGTTCGACACGGCCGTACGCTGGCAAGGTGGCGACCTTGGCCGCCTGGTGAATGCCCGTCATGCGGCGATGCACGAAGCGATGGCGGTCCTGATGGCGGGCCTCGACGGATGGGTTGCCGAACCTGAAGTCTCGTTCTCGATCTACGGGGAACGCGGTGTCATCGACATCCTTGCGTGGCACCCCGTCCGGCGGATCCTCCTCGTAATCGAGCTCAAGACCGAGCTCGTGGACATCAACGACCTGATGGGATCGGCGGACCGCCGGCGCCGTCTTGCGGCATCGATCGCCCGCGACCGCGGGTGGGATCCAGTCGCCATCGGCACGTGGGTCGTGATCGCGGAAGGCCGGACGAACCGCAGAGCCGTCGCGAGGCACGAAGCGGTGCTTCGCGCCAAGTTCCCGGCGGCTGGGCAAGCCATGCGCCGGTGGCTCCGCAACCCATCTGGCCGAGTCGATGCCCTTGGATTCCTGTCATCCGTCCACGGAGTGAACCTTGGACGGGACACAGCACCGATTCGACGCGTCACCCGGCCAACTCAGCGTTCCAGTCGTGCTGCCCAGCCTCATCGAATGCCGCCGAACGGAGGACCCGAGGATAGGCGCGAACCATCCGACCAACCCAAGGCGCGCCTCGTGGACCGATGACGAACGCTGTCCGGGCGTTGGCGACTCGCGGAGCTCAGGGCCGGACTTCGGCCAGCGGGCGGTGCCTGGCGGGCACGGCCAGCGACGGCGACATCAGTCCAGACCGAGGCTGCGGAACACCTCGTCGGCAACGATGAGGCGGTGGATCTGGTTGGTGCCCTCGTAGATCTGGGCGCCCTTGGCGTCGCGCATGAGGCGCTCGATCCCGGTTTCGCGGGAATAGCCGCTCGCCCCGAACAGCTGGACGGCATCGGTTGCGACGCGCATGGCCGCATCCGAGGCGGTCCATTTGGCGATCGACGACAGCGCGGCGATCGGTTCGCCACGGTCCTTGGCAGCAGCGGCCACGCGCGTGACGGCCCGTGCGGCCGCGACCTCGCGCGACATCTCGGCGAGCATGAACCGAAGGCCCTGCTGCTCGGCCAGCGGTGCCCCGAACGCCCGGCGCTGCGCGACAAACCGGGCCGATGCCTCCAGACCGGCCCGGGCGATCCCCACGCACGCCGCGGCGATCGAGATGCGACCTTCGCCGAGGGCCGAGAGCGCGATCTTGTAGCCCTCTCCTTCGGCACCGAGGCGGTTCGCGACCGGGACCTCCGCACCGTCGAAGACGAGCTCGGTGGCCGGACAGGCCCGAATCCCCATCTTCTTCTCGTGCGCCCCGAACCGGAACCCGGGCGTCCCCTTCTCGACCAGGAAGGCGGTGATGCCCTTCGGCCCGGCGTCCGGGTCTAGCGTGGCGAAGACAAGGTAGCGATCGGCCTCGGGCGCGTTGGAGATCCATATCTTGGTCCCGGTCAGGCGGTACGCCGTCGGCGCATCGGCGGGACCGACTCGCTCGACCCGCGTTCGGAGGGCGCCCGCGTCGCTTCCGGCGTGCGGCTCGGTCAGCGCGAACGCACCGAGCGCCTCGCCGCTCATCGTCGCCGGCAGCCAGCGAGCCTGCTGTTCCGCTGTCCCCCAGGTCACGACTGGGTACTGCGACAGTATGTGGACCGAGAGCGAGACCGCCATCGACATGTCGGCCGCGCCGAGCTCCTCCATGACCAGCGTCCAGCCGAGATACGAGAAGCCGGCCCCCCCGACCATTTCGGGGAGCGGGGCCGCGGTCAGCCCCAGCTCGCCCATCTTCAGGAAGATGCCACGATCGTAGCGCTCGGCCTCGTCGCGCTCGATCGCGGTTGGGGCCAGCTCACGCGTCGCGAATTCGCGGGCGGTCGCCTGGAGGAGCCGTTCCTCGTCGGTCAGCCCACCGGTCATCGGGTGACCGTCGAGCGTTCCGGCCGCGGATATGTGTGAAAGCCGCGCCCGGTCTTCTGTCCCAGATGGCCAGCCCCGACGAGGTCGATGAGGACCTGCGGCGGTGGGAACTGGTCGCCCTCGAGCCCGTCGGCGAGGACGCGCATGACGCCGAGGCAGACGTCGAGGCCGATGAAATCGGCAAGCTCGAGCGGACCCATCGGGTGGTTGAGCCCGATGCGCGCGCCGGTGTCGATGTCGTCGGCCGTGCCCAGGCCGTCCTCATAGGCACGCATCGACTCGCCGAGGAATGGCATCAGGATCCGGTTCACGATGAACCCCGGCCGGTCGGCCGAGACGATGACCTGCTTGCCGAGCGCGGCGCCGAGCGCCCGGATGGCCGTCTCGGTCGCGTCGTTCGTGGCCGCGCCACGGATGAGCTCGATGAGCGGCATGACCGGCACCGGGCTGAAGAAATGCATCCCGACGAACCGCTCGCGGCGGTCGGGCGAGACGGCCTCGGCGAGGCGATGGATCGCGATCGAGGAGGTGTTCGAGGCGAAGATCGAGCGCGCCGGCGCGACGGCGTCGAGTTCGCCCCAGAGCGTCGACTTGACCGCGAGGTCCTCGAAGACGGCCTCGATCACGAGATCGGCCTCGGCCGCCCCGGCGAGGTCGGCGGTCGGCTCGATGCGGGCGAGGGTCGCGTCTCGGTCCGCCTCCGTGAGCCGGCCCTTGGCGACGGCACGCTCGAGGTTCGCCGCGATCCGGTCACGGCCCGCCTCGGCCCGGGCCAGATCGGGCTCGTAGAGCGTCACGGGGAGCCCGATCGCGGCGTGGACCTGCGCGATGCCGTGGCCCATCAAGCCCGCTCCGGCCACGAAGACCCGTTGGATCAAACCATCCATGGTGTCGATGGTACGCGGCCCCGGACGGGTGCGTCCCGGGCGGACGCCGGTGCCGTGGTCGACGGGTGCCGCAGGAAGTTCCCCTTCGAACGCATGGCCGGCTAGGGAACCGTCAAGTCGGATGACCTCGGCTGGATTGCGACCGGGCCATTGAGCGAATGAGGTGGGGTACCAACGACCAATGGCCCAACCATGAGGCAAGTGACGGCGCTACCCGCGATACGCGTTCGCTAGCGAAGCCGCTCGTCCGCGACGAGGCGGTCCGCGGCGGCATACGGATCGAGGCGGTGAGCGGCGACCTCCTCGAGGACTGCGGCGGTCTCCTCCCGCCGTTCGGGGGCCGTCAGCTCCGCGCGCAGACGTTCCGCCACGATCGCCCAGACCTGCGCCTCCGCGCGGGCCAGCCGGGCGCCCGACGACTCCCCTTCCCGCCCGAGCGCGCGATGCCGGTCGAGCGCTGCCAGGAGCTCCGGCACGCCGGCCCCGGTCGCGGCAGTCGTGATCAGGACCTCGGGTCGCTTGGGCCGCGGGCGCGACGAATCGCCGTCCCGTGGCGCGGATGCCACCAGCATCGCCCGGAGCTGTGCGGCGGTCCGCTGCGCTCCGGGCTTGTCGCCCTTGTTGACGACGACGAGGTCCGCCACCTCCAGGAGGCCCGCCTTGATCGCCTGGACCTCGTCGCCCATCTCGGGCGCCTCGAGGACGACGGTCGTGTCGGCGGCGGCCGCCACTTCGACCTCGCTCTGGCCGGTGCCGACCGTCTCGATCAGGATCAGGTCGAAGCCCGCGGCGTCCAGGACGGCCGCAGCCGCGGTCGACGTCGACGCGAGGCCACCGGCATGACCGCGTGAGGCCATCGAACGGATGAACACGTCATCGTCGCCGGCGTAGGCCTGCATCCGAACGCGATCGCCGAGGAGCGCGCCACCGGTGATCGGGCTCGAGGGATCGACTGCGAGCACCGCAACCGTCCGGCCGGCCGAGCGCACCTCGGCGATGAGGGCCGCAACCAGCGTCGACTTGCCCGAGCCCGGTGGCCCGGTGATCCCGACGAGGTGGGCGCGTCCGGCTTGCGGATAGAGACGTCGCATGGCCGCCTCGGCGACCGGTGTGCGGTTCTCGACCGCGGTCAGGAGGCGGGCAAGGGCGAGGCGATCGCCACCGACTGCGGCCTCGGCCAGGTCGGCCGCCCGGCTCGCGGCGTCGGCCCCCACCGCTAGTCGCGCGGTCGCGCGTTGGCCCGCAGGTAGTCGGCGACCTGCGCGATCGTCGTGCCCGGCCCGAAGATCTCGGCGACGCCGGCGGCTCGCAGTGCCGCCACGTCGTCGTCGGGGATGATCCCGCCGACCGTGACGAGAACGTCCCCCATCCCGCGTTCGGCGAGGAGCTTGGTGACCCGGGGCACGAGCGTCATGTGGGCGCCCGACAGGATGGAGAGACCGACCACGTCGACGTCCTCCTGGAGCGCGGCCGTGGCGATCATCTCTGGTGTCTGCCGGAGCCCGGTGTAGACGACCTCGAATCCTTCGTCGCGGAGGCCCCGAGCGAGGACCTTGGCGCCGCGGTCGTGGCCGTCGAGCCCGGGCTTCGCGATGAGGACCTTGAGCGGTCGGTCGGTCATGGCGCCGATCGTAGCGCACCCGGCGCCATCGATACCGTCCTTCGTGACCGCACCCGTCGACCGCGACGAGTTCGGCCGGGCGCCACGACGCCATCGTCGAAACGCCCGGCTCGTCCGCCGCCGCGGTCCGGTTTCTGCTCGACGGCGTGGGCGGCTCGAAGTCGATCGAGGTGCTCGAGCACCCGACGTAACCCACCGACGCCCTGGCGCGCGGTCAGCGCTGATCGCCGCCCGTGAGCGAGATCGTTTCGCCGCTCACGTAGCGGTTCGCGTCCGAAGCGAGCCAGACGACGATCGACGCGAGATCCTCCGGTGTCGCGAGGCGGCGCAGCGGGATGGTCTTCGCCATCTCGGTCGCGCGATCCTCGGGGATCGACGGGACACCATCCCTGACCGTCAGGATCTGGGTCGGGGCGACCGCGTTGACAAGGATGCCGTTCGGTCCGAGCTCCTTGGCGAGCGAGGCCGTGAGACCAATGATCGCGGCCTTTGCCGCCGCATAGTGCGCCGCTCGTGATACCCCGACGAGCCCGGAGCGCGCGGCGATATTGACGATGCGACCCCAGCCGTCGGCCTGCATCCCGGGTACGACCGCCCGGCAGGTCCGGAACGTCGCCCCGAGCAGGTCATCGACGACGGATGCCCACGAGGCGTCGTCGATCTCGCCGAACCGCTGCTTCATGTAGGCCGAGGTGGCGGTCACGAGGATGCCCACACGACCGAGCTCGGCCTCGATCTGCTCTGCCATCGCCGCGATCTGGTCAGTCGAATCGAGCTCCGCGGCAACCGCCATCGCCCGGCCGCCGGTGGTTACGATCTCGGCCGCCGTTGACTGGGCGCGCGCCGCGCTTGCGGAACCCGGCCGGTGGTGAAGCGCGACACGCGCGCCCTCGTTCGCGAAGACCCTGGCCAGCGTCGGTCCTGCTCCTCCGCCGGCCCCCGTGATGAGAACGACCCGATTGTTGAGACGGAGGTCCATCCTCAGGCTTCCGACGACGGACGCGCGAGATGGGCGAAGAACTCGGCGCGCGTCCGGTCGCGCGTCCGGAAGAGCCCGAGCACCGACGATGTTGTCATCACGGTCCCGGGCTTGCGCACGCCACGCATGACCGCGCAGAGATGGGTCGCCTCGAGGACGACGCCGACACCCTGCGGCTCCAGCCGATCCTGCAGGAAGTCTGCGATCTGCTGGGTCAGCCGCTCCTGGACCTGGAGGCGCCGGGCGTACATCTCGACGACGCGCGGGATCTTCGACAGCCCGATCACCCGGCCGCGCGGGATGTACGCGACCGCAGCGGTCCCGAAAAACGGGAGGAGGTGGTGCTCGCACAGCGAGTAGAACGGGATCCCCTTGACGAGCACCATTTCGCTATAGGCGATGTCGAAGATCGCGCCGTTGATCAGCCGGTCCGGGTCGACGTGGTAGCCGGCGGTCAGCTCCGTGTACATCCGGTGGACGCGCCCCGGTGTCCCGATCAGGCCCTCGCGGTCGGGGTCCTCGCCGATCTCGAGCAGGATTTCCGAGACCGCCGCCTCGACCCGACCGGCGGCATCGTGGCGGCCGTTCGAGCCGTTCCCCTCGATCGACGACGCGGGCCGGCCGGGCACGTCACCGATCTCGCTCTCGATCTCGTCGACGATACGCCGGACATGGCTGGGGAGTTCGGGCGGGGTGGACAACGACGGACTCCGCTACAGGGCGCGATGGTACGTCGCTCGCCTCGATCCGTCGCCAGACTTGCCTGATCTGCCGCGCCGCCCGAGGTAGTCATGCCAGAAGAGCCTGGCCGCAACCGAGCGCCACGGACGCCAGGCGTCGCCGAGCTCGGTCATCTCGAGCGCGCTCGGGCGGCGTCCGAGACCCTTGATCTCGCCGACCGAGGCCGCCAGCGCGATGTCGCCGACGGGCCAGACGTCGGGGCGACCGAGAACCATCAGCAGGTAGATCGTCGAGGTCCATGGCCCGATCCCGGGGATGCCCTGCAGCGCACGATGAGCGGCCTCGTCGTCAAGCGATTCGAGCGCGTCGAGATCGAGGGCGCCCGAACCGATCGCCTCGGCCAGCGCGCGACCGTAGCGCGCCTTCTGCCGGCTGAATCCGGCCGAGAGCAGCTCGGCATCGCTCAGGGCGAGCAAGGTGGAAGGGGTCAGCGGATCCGCGGCGGCGCGCAGCCGATCGAAGGCCGCCCTGGCTGAGGCGAGTGACACTTGCTGTTCGAGCACGATGTGGAGGAGCGTCGGAAAGCCGGGCTCGCGGTCCCACAGCGGCGGCGAACCGAACCGCGCGACGATCCCGGCGAAATCGGGATCACGGGCGGCAAGGACCGCGACGGCCTCTGCGAGACGCGGGGAAGTGAGCGGCGGCTCGATCCGAGTGGTGGCGGTCATCGCGCGTCGAACGGGCGGCCCTCCGCGCCACGCAGCCAGGCCCGGGCGTTAGCACCGAGCGACGGCCGGTGATAGCCGCCCTCCTGGAGGATGACGAGGCGTCGCCCGAGCGAAGCCGTTCGCCGGCCCACCTCGTGGTAGACCTCGGTCGTGAGCGCGAAATCGCCGATCGGATCGAGACCGTACGTGTCGAACCCGAGGGAAACGACGACCACCGAGCCCGCCGCCCCGCCAACTGCATCGAGCGCGCGCTCGAGCGCGTCGAGGTAGGCATCGTCCGTCGTGCCGGCCGGGAGCGGTATGTTGAGGTTCTCCTCCGCCCCGCTGCCCTCGCCGGTCTCGTCGGCCCGACCGAGGACGTACGGGTCCTGGCGATCCGGGTCGGCCT
>JBDTNS010000037.1:0-11689 GCA_039933675.1 Chloroflexota bacterium | reverse complement strand
GCCCAACAGCATCTGGCAACGCGAGGGCCTGACGCACTTCGGGACTGGGCCCCTGACTCACCCACGGCGGGCGCCGGCTTTCGCCTGAAGTGCCGACCAGATCATCGGGAGCTGGAGTGGCAGCCTGAGCCAAGACCCGATGACGAACGGGGCGGCTGAAGTCCCGGCGGATGTTGTAGCCAACGCGAACCAGATGTTGCTCGGAAAGACCGCTACGAGCAGCGCCGCACTCGTGGGGCCTGCCCACCGGTCGCGTCGCACCAGCCCGACCGCACAGATGAGTTCCGCCACGCCGGAGATCGCGATAATCGCGTCCTGGGCGGGCAGGAAGGGCGGGAGCAGCGCCTCGTACGCCGCGGGACGAATGAGATGGCCGACCCCCGAGGCCGCGAACAGCATGGCAAGGAAGTCCGGAGCAAATCGACGCAGGCGAGCCATTGCCGGACTGTGCGCCTTACGAACAGTCACGTCCATCTCGAAGACCGCATCGCGGGGCCGACTTGTGGATGGCCCGAGAGCGCTCATGGCGCTCCCGGGCGAAGAGGAATGGAGATTGCCGTCAGACGGCCGGGATCTCCGCACCACTACTTCCAGGAGAGGTCGATGCGCCGGTTCAAGCCAGTGGGCGGGGTGCGTCCAGCGTGCTGCGGAGTCGGTCGGCCTCGGCGGCAATGACCGTGATACAGCCACAGGACCTCTCGAGCAACCCATCGCGGTCGGCGATGCTGATCTGTCCCCGCGAGTAGGTGACGAGGCCGGCATCCTTGAACTGACGCATGGCGAGGGAGAGCGCCGGTCGCTGCACGCCGATCATCTGGGCCAGAAAGTCCTGCGTCACCCCAAAGGGTTCCTCCTCGACGCGCTCGTCGACCTGGAGCAGCCAGCGGGCCGCCCGTTGATCGAGCCGGTGGATCCGGTTGCACAGGATGAGCTGGGCCATCGTCACCATCACGACCTGGGTATGGCGCTGGAGAAGTGGGACCAGACGCCCATCGCGCCCGAGCTCGTCGCGCAGCACCTTCGCCGGCAGCCGAACGCCCGTCAGCGGCACCTGCACGATCGTGCGCATCGGCGATTGGCCAGTCCCCAGAAACACCGAGAGACCAGTCATCCCCTCCCGCCCGATCATCGCGGTGTCGACCGTCTCGCCGTCTTCGTCAATGGACACAATCGACGCGACCCCGCTCGTCGGGAAGTAGACGTATTCGATGGGTTCGTTGGCGCCTTCGAGCTCCGCCGGACGGGGCAGGCGGACCGCTTCGAGCGCGGGCGCAATCCTGTCGAACTCGGTGGCAGGTAACGCTCCGAGCAGGTAATTCCCTCGCGGATCCATGTCGAACGGCGTCTTGCCGGTGGTTGCTCGCACCGCTATCGGACCTCGGCTATGTTCGATGAAGTACAGACGACACAGTGACTGGGAGGCATCATCGAACCGGGGCCCGTCCTTGCGGGTCGATTGCAGACCGAGGCACATGTCGGACCAGCCCGCATCCGAGGCCGTGATATCGCTGGACCGCGACGGACGATATCTCGACGCAAACGCAGAAGCACTCGACATGCTGGGCGTTTCCATCGATGAGTTGCGGACATCGGCGCCCGATCGATTTGCGATCCGACCCTCGGTCGGCGCTGAGCAGGCTGCGCTGCGTTCAGAGTGGGAAAGTGGCCGGACGCAGCCGCTCGTCGGAACGACCGGTCTGCGACGGGCCGATGGGACGACGATCCGCGTCGCGTACGCGATCGAGCCGATCGACCTTGGTTTCCGCGCCAGGTTGAGGCGAGTCGAGGGCTCACCCCACGACGCGGCAAGTGTCTACAGCGTCGGCGACGTCCTGCGCGAGTGGCGTACGGCTGAACGCGAGTTGGCCGAGCTCACGCCCGGCACTCCAGGGTGGGCTCGGACCCTGGACGAGATCGAACTGCTGCGCGAGCGGTATCAGGAGATTTTCAGGGCCTTGAAGCCCGCGGCCGGAGACGTTGACTGATGAAGCGAGCACGCGGCCCGCTTCGACCTGGCTAGCGGAGCACGAACAGGCTCACCAGCAGGACCGCGAGAACCCCGAGGGTGATCGCGGCGTACAGCCGGTCCCGCTCGAGGACGAAGGCGACGAACGACGCCGCCACGCGAACGACCGGGGTGGCCACGAGGACCAGGAGGCCTGCCTGGGCGAAGGCGATCGGCCGCAGGTCGCGCAGTCCGATCCCGATCGCCGAGAAGTCGGACGCCGACCGTGTTGTGGCGGCCAAACCTCGGAGCGAGCCGTCCCAGCCGACCGCCAGCGATGCCGTGAACCCGAGTGCTATCAGCGCAGCACTGCTGACGACGCCCCCGATCAGGACACCGCTGACCACGGCCCGGAAACGATCCGGCGTCACGGGCCGACCCCGAGCCCGCGAGCCAATGTCTCGAGCCCGATCGCGAGGAGGACCGGCAGGAAGATGAGCCGGACCCGCCGGTTCGAGAGCCGCGGCAACAATCGCGCACCAATGGTGGCGCCGAGCAGAACGCCGAGCGCGACCGGCGCGGCAATGCGCGGATCGACATCGCCCCGGCTCAGGTAGATCCCGGCCGACGCCGCGGCCGTGACCCCGATCATGAAGTTGCTGGTCGCAGAACTGACCTTCATCGGCAGACGCATCGCGCCGTCCATGGCCAGGACCTTGAGCGCGCCCGAGCCGATCCCGAGCAGGCCCGACACGACACCGGCGAAACCCATCAAGACGAAACCGAGCGGGACACGCTGGGCGGCATAGGCGACCTCCCGCCCGAGGGCCTTATCCGGGTAGGTGCCGCTGAGCCGAAGACGAACAGCCAGGCCCGAAGGTTCGAAGACGGGCGGCAACTCCTTGCCGAGTCGGAGAACCTGCTGTGCGGCCGATCCAAGCAGAACGATCCCGAGCAGGATGAGCAAGAGCGGCGGGGCGACGACAGCCGCCAGCAGCGCTCCGGCGATCGCACCCACGGTCGTCGCCAGTTCGAGGAACATGCCGACGCGCATGTCGGTCATCCGGTCGCGGACGTAGGCAGCGGACGCCCCGGAACTCGTCGCGATGACGCTGACGATGCTCGCGCCGATGGCAAGGTGGACGTCCACGCCGAACAGGATCGTGAGGGCCGGCACGACGATGATCCCGCCGCCCACGCCGGCAAGCGCGCCGATCAGGCCCGCCCCAACGCACACGACGAAGATGCCGAGATCGGCAATGGGGTTCACCGTCGCATGATGACGCCCTACGCCCCATCCTCGACTGCGGGCACATCCGAGGGCTGCCGGACGCGTGGAAGCGGCGAGAAGACGAGCAACAGAATCGAGGCGGCCATCCCCGCCCAGCCGATGGCGATCCCGCCGCGGACCCCGATCCAGCCCGCGACAACGGCCGCCCCGAGCGCACCGATCGGATAGGCGATCCCGTGCGAGAAGACCTCGAGGGTGGCGTTGACCCGGCCGAGGATGCGGTCCGGGATGACGCCCTGGATGAGCGACAGCTCGGCGACGCCCTCGATCGTCTGGAGGCCATCGCCGATCAGCTGCGGGAGGAAGACCATCAGCGTCGCCAGCAGGAGCGGTCCGCCGGCCAGTGGCGTCAGCACGCCGATGACGGACGCCCCGATCGCCGTCCAGATGAGCGCCGGACCGAACCCGAGCCGGGCAATGACCCGGGCGGCCAAGAACGAGCCGACGAGCGAACCGACACCCCCGGCGGACACCACGACGCCGAGCAGCAACGGGGTCAGGTGCAGATCCTGGATGAGGTAGATCGTGTAAAGGACGCCGTAGAACGAGCCGGCAACGTGGGCGATGATGGAGCGAAGGGCCAGGGGCACGAGGACCGGGTGCCGGCGGACGAGCTGGAGGCCCTCCATGATCTCGTGCCGCATCGCGGTGGGCCCGGTTCTCGCCGGGCGCGGTGGCTCGGGGCTGCGGATGAGGACCAGCGCGACCGCCGAGACGGCGAAGGAGATGGCATCGACAAGGATCGCGAATGGCGCGCCGATCAGCTGGACGAGCCCGCCACCGAGGCCCGGACCGCCGATCTCGGCTAGCGACGCGCTCGTGGCCATCTTGCTGTTGCCATCGACGACACGATCCAGACCGATGAGCGACGGCACATAGGCCGGATAGGCGGCATCGAAGAGCGCCCCGAGGCAGCCCTCGAGGAAGACCACGACATACAGCTGTTCGATGCGCAGGACGCCGGCGAGGTAGGCCGCGGGGATCGAGAACAGCAGGACGGCCCGGATCGCGTCGGCGGCGATGAGCAATGGCCGCCGCCGCAGCCGGTCAACCCAGGCACCGGCGAACAAGCCGACGAGGAGGACGGCAAGGCTGGCCGACACGACCAGCAGCGCCATCTCCCACGGGCCTGCTCCCAGCACGAGCAGCGCGACGAGCGGGACGGCCGTCCGGGTCACCACGGAACCGAGCTCGGAGACCGTCTGGCCTGCCCACAGCTTCATGAAGTCGGCGTGTCGCCAGAGCGACGCGGTCACCACAGCGGGAAAAGACTACTGGAGCGCATTCCCTGGTGAGGAGCTGTGCGCGCTGTTGCACACCGCTCGCCAGGCGAAGCGCGACCCCGCGGTCGATCTTTTCATCGAACCTTCATCCGGTGGCTATGACGAGCGTCATATCTACCGCGGAACCGCAAGTTATGCCGACCACACTGTCAGTCGCGAACTGACCCCGCAGCAACCCAAGGAGGAGCACCGTGAGCGACCCCGACCTGAAGGTCCAGCCTGTCCTGACCGACGAGCTTCGCGCGTGGATGGTGGCGGAGCTGCGCTACCCGGTCCTCGGGATCAACAGCCAGGATGGACCGCCGAACCTGTCCGTGATGTGGTTCGAACTCGATCCCGCCGATCCCAACGTCATCCTGATGAACACGATGGTGCGGCGGCTCAAGTACCGCCAGATGCGGGCCGACCCGCGCGTGAGTCTCCTCTTCGAAGACGGGGACCGATGGTTCGCCATGCGCGGAATGGTCGACCTTGACGCGAACGTCGACCGCGCCCTCGCGCACATCCAGGGGCTTGCCCGGCGCTACAAGGGCGACCCCGCCCGCTTCGACGGCCAGGAGCGCGTCATCGTGCGGATGCGGGTCGAGAAGGTGATCCGCCACGACTAAGACCCGGAATCAGCCGGCGTTGGCCGTCGTCGGTCCCTTGATCCGCAACGCCGCGAGGGTCCCGAGGATCGAACCGATGACGGCAAGACCAACGATCCCGATGGTCAGGATCGCCGCATCGGCGTCCGGGATGCCCGTGTCGAAGTGGCTCACTGAATCGACGAAGTAGGCGAAGAGCCCAACGGTCACGAACGCACCCAGAATTCCAATGAAGGCGGCGGCGCGAGCGGCCAGGCGGATGCCGCGATGGGCCAGGGGTCTGGCTCGCGAGGCGAGCGCCAGGCACAGCAGCAGGATCCAGGAGCCGACGACGAGTGCGACTGTCGCCTTGACACCGATGTCGCGGATCGTTGCCGCCTGCTGCCCGTCGACCGGCGGACCCGCCTCATCAGCTCCGACCGGCGGCTGGGTCGGTGGTGCAACCATGCCGGCCGGCAGAGTCACCAAGAGCGGGCTCGCGCACGCTGTCTCGCCGATATGGATGTCCACCGTCCAGACCCCGGCATCGGCGGCCCCGAACAGGAGGACCGCGCGCCAGGAGCCGTCATTGAGGCTCGCGACCGATGCCTCACGGATGTCCTTGTCGTGGTGGGCCGAGACGCCGACGAAGGCATCGGGCGGCGCGACCTTCCCAGACAGGTCGAGCGGTGTCCCCGCGGCAATGGTCGAGGCCCCGAGAGCGCACGGGGGCGGCGGCGACGAAAGGTCCGGGCCCGTCGCGCCGAGCACCGATCCCGGTAGCGCCAGGGCGGCCAGCACGGCCCACCCGAAGAAGCCGAGCCGGCGACGCCGAGAGCGTTCTGCCGCGGCGGTCACGCCGTCGCCGGGGTGGCGGCGCGGCTGCCCTCGATGACGAGCCGGCCGATCCCGGCGACCGCAAGGATCATCGAGCCGGTCCCGACGAGGGACATCGCCATTCCGGCAATGAGGAACGCCTGCGATCCAAGGCTCCCCAGGATGTTGCCGGCCGCCATGTCCAGCAACAGCCCGATGACGAAGAATCCCGCGATACGCCGAGGCCAGCGCGGCATCAGGAGCAGCGACACCAACGTCAATGGCACCCCGACCATGATGCCCAGCCCACCGACCAGGAACAGGATGACGAATGGACCGTTCTCGAGTGGGTCGAAGGTCAGTCCCATCGCGATGACCGATGAGGAGACGATGCCCGCCAGTCCTAGCGCGAGGGCGCACAGCCCGATTCGAACGGCACGTCCACGCAGCGGCGCGGGTCCCGAAAGCCCGATGATCCCGGCGCCCAGACTGCCGAGCACGATGGCCCCGATCAGAATCAGGCCGCCAACGCCCGGGCCATTTGTGCCGGCGCCGAGGCCGACGGAGCCGCCGGTAGCCGCGATCGCGAGGGCCACGACGAGGAGCACGGAGCTCCCGACCACGGGCGCGCCGCCGATCGATCCAGGACGGACGGTTGTCTTGGGCTCCATGTCAGCTCTCATAGCGGAGGGGCGTCACGACCAAGGACGCTTGGCACCGGAGCGTGTTACTCGCGGTGGCGGCCAAGCGAGGGTGCGCCGTGGACGGGCGATCTTGTCCCGGACCGTCTCTGTCGAGCGATGGTCCAACTTCTAGATACGTCATAAGCAATGTGCCATACACTCCGCGCTATATGGTCCGTGGTCATAGCGCGACCCTCAGCCGAGGAGTCCCGATCGTGAAGTCCCGCCTCCTCGCTCACCTTGCAGTCACCGCCCTGTTCTTCGCGGCCTGCTCGAGCGGCACCGCATCGCCATTGGCACCAGCTTCGGGTGCCCCGCGCGCCACTGCGGCGGCCTCGTCCCCCTCGTCCGCCGCGACCGTGGAGATCACGATCTTCGGCGCCGCCTCACTCAAGGGAGCCCTCGTCAAGGCGAAAGCTGCCTACGAGTCGGTCCACGCGGGCACGACACTGACGATCTCGACGGACTCGTCATCGGCACTCGAGACCCAGATCGAGCAGGGAGCGCCGGCCGACGTCTTCCTGTCGGCGGACGCGACGAACCCAATGAAGCTCGCCGACAAGGGCCTCGCGTCCGGCGCCGCCGTCAGTTTCGCCGGCAACATCCTGACGGTCATCGTGCCGACGGCGAACCCGGCGGGGATTTCGGCGCCCGCGGACCTCGCGAAGAGCGGCGTCAAGGTGATCGCCGCCGGCGACGCCGTGCCAATCACCAGGTACGCCACGCAGCTCGTCGCCAATCTCGCCAAGTTATCCGGTTATCCGACCGATTTCGCGGCCAAGTACGCTGCCAACATCGCGTCGAAGGAAGACAACGTGAAGGCGATCGTGGCCAAGATCGAGTTCGGTGAGGGTGATGCCGGCATCGTGTACGTCACGGATGCGAAGGCATCGAGCAAGGTCACGACCGTCGACGTCCCGGCCGCCGCCAACGTCCCGGCAACGTACGCCGGCGTCGTCGTCAAGGCATCGACCCACCAAGACGCGGCCGCCGCCTTCCTGACCTGGTTCAAAGGTCCCGACGGCCAGGCGATCCTCGCGTCGTTCGGCTTCCTCGCACCGTCCTAAACCGGAGCCGCTGCCGGTCCCCGTCGCTAGGCCATACTTCGGGCATCGCGGTTGCATGGACGTCACTCGAAGGGCAAGGTGAAATGTGGGCAATGCTTCGTTGTCCGACCTCCTGACCGCGTGGCGGGAGGCCGAACGCCGCTGGGAACAGCTTGGCCCGGCCAAGGACGTTCGAGAACGAGCGCTCGAGGTCGTGGCCGCCTGGGTGACCTACCAGGACGCGGCGCTGCCAGGGGACACCAATGAGGTCTTGCTCGTGGCCGACGACGAACAGGTCTATGTCGGAGTCACGCGCGGCGTGACCAGCCTCCTGGGGTACGACGTCGGCGACCTGAACGGCACCCGCGTCCAGGATCTCGCGGCCCCGGATCTCCAGGAGACCACCCCAGCCCGATGGGCCGAGTTCCTGGCCGATGGCCGTCAGGACGGGGAGTTCCGATTGCGAGCGAAAGACGGTCGACTGGTGTCGCTGCGGTTCCAGGCCCGCGCCCATCACCCCGTGCCGGGTTTTCACATGTCGCGGCTGTGGCCTGACGACGAGGCTTAGGTCAGCGGTCAGCGCCAGCTCGCGGCGCGATCAGCCGCCCGGTTTGACCTCGTAGATCGTGTGCGCCTCGAGGCCGTGCGCCTCGCGGTGCACCCGCGCCGCCGACTCCTTGTCCGGCGCGTCCACCAGGCAGAAGACCTTGCCGTCGGCCTCATCGACCCAGTACTGCTTGTAGTCGACGCCGTATTGGCCCTGGGTGCGAAGGTCCGCCTCGTGTGCGACGGCGACGTCCGCGGCCTTGACGCCGGGCAGGTCATGCATATCCATGTACGTGGGCATCACGCGCTCCTCCATGCTGCGACCGCTCGATCGGTCGGGCGATTGTCGCACTCGGCGACTCGATCGCCTAATCCATTTACCGTACCTTCGCGACACACTTGACGCATTCACGCATACTAGGGGGGAGTATCACCACATCGAGGAGCACCGTGGATCACGCAACCCACCACCAGGACGCCGATGACCACGCCGCCGTCGAACATGCCGGCGGCCTCGACGCCCACGCCGGTCACTCCGTGGCGATGTTCCGGGACAAGTTCTGGCTCAGCCTCGCGTTGACGGTCCCCGTCCTGTTCTTCAGCGGCGACCCCCAGCAATGGCTGGGTTACCGCGCCCCATCCTTCCCCGGATCCGCGCTGATCCCGGCAATCATCGGCACGATCGTCTTCCTGTATGGCGGCCTCGTCTTCATCCGTGGGGCCGTGCCCGAGCTGCGCGAACGCCAGCCGGGGATGATGACGCTCATCTCATTGGCGATCGTCGTCGCATTCGTCACCTCGTGGGCCGGGACGCTGGGCTTCTTCGAGGTCGAGATCTGGTGGGAGCTCGCCACCCTGATCACGATCATGCTGCTCGGCCACTGGCTCGAGATGCGTTCGATCGCGCAGGCGCAGGGCGCGCTGTCCGCGCTTGCCGCCCTCCTCCCCGACACGGCGGAGCGCGTCATCGGCGACGCGAGCGAAATCGTCGCCCTCGCTGCGCTGACGGTCGGCGATGTCGTCCTCGTCCGCCCGGGCGCCCGCGTGCCGGTCGATGGTTCCGTGGTCGACGGGACAGCCGAGGTCGATGAGTCGATCGTCACCGGCGAATCCGTGCCGGTGCCCAAGGCGCCAGGTGACGCGGTGATCGCGGGCTCGGTGGCGGCCGGCGGGAGTCTTCGGGTCCGGGTTGGCGCGATCGGCGACGACACAGCGCTATCGGGGATCATGCGTCTTGTCGCGGCGGCCCAGGCATCCGCATCGCACGCGCAGGCACTCGCAGATCGCGCGGCCGCGATCCTCTTCTACGTCGCGCTCGGTTCGGGGTTCGTGACGCTCGTCTTCTGGTGGCTCCAAGGCGACCACGAGGGCGCCCTCGTCCGAACCGCGACGGTCCTCGTGATCGCCTGTCCCCATGCCCTCGGCCTGGCCATCCCGCTCGTCATCGCCATCTCGACGTCGCTTGGAGCGCGCAACGGCCTCCTCGTCAAGGACCGGATGGCCCTCGAGCGGGCACGCGAGCTCGACGTCGTCATCTTCGATAAGACCGGCACGCTCACCACCGGCAAGCCGGTTCTCGCCGCCGTCGCGACGGCAGACGGAACCGATGAATCCGAGCTGGTCGCCCTCGCGGCGGCAGTCGAGTCCGACTCGGAACACCCGCTCGCCCGAGCCGTCGTGCGGGCGGCCGCGGAGCGCGGCCTCGCCGTACCCTCCGCAGACGGGTTCGAGGCGCTCGCCGGCCGTGGAGCGCGCGCCACGGTGCGCGGTCGATCCATCCAGGTTGGCGGGCCTCGGCTGCTCTCCGACCTCGGGCTCGAGCCCTCCCCTGTCCTCGCTACGTCGACCGCCGCCTGGGCCACCGATGGCCGGACCGTCCTCCACGTCGTCATCGACGGACGGATCGTCGGTGCGCTGGCGCTCGAGGACGAGATCCGGCCCGAATCCGCGGAGGCCGTCCGAGCACTGCACGCCCTGGGGGTCCGCGTCGCAATGATCACGGGTGACAGCCAGGCGGTGGCCGACTCGGTGGCCCGGCGTCTCGGCATCGACGAAGTGGCGGCGCAGGTCCTGCCCGGCGACAAGGCGGAGACGGTCAAGCGATTTCAGGCCGGGGGCCGAACGGTGGCGATGGTCGGCGATGGCGTGAACGACGCCCCCGCGCTGGCGACCGCCGATGTCGGCATCGCGATCGGCGCCGGCACCGATGTGGCCGTCGAGTCCGCCGGCATCGTCCTCGTCCGGAGTGACCCTCGCGATGTCGTGGCCGCCATCAACCTGTCGCGAGCCACGTACGCCAAGATGATCCAGAATCTGGTCTGGGCGACCGGCTACAACCTCGTGGCGATCCCGATCGCCGCCGGCCTGCTTGTCCCATGGGGACTCGATCTGCCGATGGCCATCGGGGCGATCGCCATGAGCGTCTCGACGATCGTCGTGGCCGCCAACGCTCAACTGCTCCGCCGGGTTCGGCTCCGATCCGAAGTCACCCCGATCCAACCGGTCCCAGCACACGCCTGACGAAGAAGGAGTTCGACACCATGACCGAGCAGCGAACGATTGACCCGACCGAGGATCCCGTGTGCGGTATGACCGTGGATCCCGAGACGGCTCGCACGAACGGCCTCACCACGACGTACGAAGGCACGGAGTACGCCTTCTGCGGCAAGGGCTGCCTTCTTGAATTCCGTGACGATCCAGCACGCTTCCTCGACGCGACCTACATGCCGTCGATGTGATCGGCGGCTGAGATGGGCAAGCTGATCTATTCGATGAACGTCTCGCTCGACGGCTTCGTGGAGACGGTCGATGGGAAGATCGATTTCCAGGACGTCGACGACGAGCTGCACGCCTGGTGGAACGACGAGGTGCGCAACGTCGACGCGTCGCTATACGGACGGCGGATGTACGAGGTGATGGCGGCGTACTGGCCGACCGCCGACGCGGACCCAGCGGCGACCGACGAGATGCTCGACTTCGCCAGGATCTGGAACGCGAAACCGAAGATCGTCTTCTCGACGACCCTCGAGACCGTGCATTGGAACAGCCGCCTCGCGACCGGCAACGTCGAGGAGGAGCTGGCTAAGGTCAGGACCAAATTCGACGGCGACCTCGATGTCAGCGGTCCGACCCTCGCGTCCGCGTTCATCGAACGGGGGCTCGTCGACGAGTACCGGCTCCTCGTCCATCCCGTGATCCTCGGGGCCGGCAAGCCATTCTTTCCGCGGCTCGAGCGCCCCGCCGGCCTCCGATTGCGGGAGGTGCGCGCGTTCGGCTCGGGCGTCGTCTACCTGGGGTATTCGGCGGCCGCGTAGGTTCCTCGCGGCCGCCGATTTGACCAGGTGGGCTAGCCGTTCGTTGCGGCCCGGACGTTCTCGGTCTCACCGCCGACCTCATCCCAGATCCGGACATGTCGGCTCTCGCGGATGAAGAGGCCGCCGATGATCACGGTGATCACTGCGACCGTGATCGGGTAGATCAGGCCTGCATACAGATTGCCGGTCGAGGCGAGCA